>JAIOJU010000009.1 GCA_019911765.1 Thiobacillus sp. | reverse complement strand
GCGGTGGGGAGCGCCTGCACGGGCACGGTCTGGCGCACTTTGCAGCAGGCGACCTCGTGGGCATCGTGCCGCCGGGCTCGGCCGTGCCCCGCTACTACTCGCTGGCGTCGGGCTGGGAGGACGGGTTTCTGGAAATCTGCGTGCGCCTGATGCCCGGCGGCCTGTGCTCTACGCACCTGCTGGGCCTGCAGCCGGGCGACCACATCGCAGCGTTCATCCGATCCAACCCCGGCTTCGCGCTGCCGCGTACGCGACGGCCCGTGCTGCTGATCGGGGCGGGCACGGGGGTGGCGCCCTTGGCAGGCTTCATCCGCCGCAACGACCGGCACACCCCTATGCACCTGTACTTTGGTGGGCGCAATCCTGAGCGGGATTTCTACTTCGGCCCCGAGATCCAGCACTGGCTCGGCGAAGGACGCCTGGCCAGTATGCAGACGGTGTTCTCGCGCATACCGGAGGGTGGTGGCTATGTGCAGGACGCCCTGCGCCGCGACGCCGAGCGCGTGCGCGACTTGGTGGCCCAGGGCGCCATCGTGCGTGTCTGCGGCAGCCGCGCTATGGCGCGCGACGTGGCCGAGACGTTGGACGCCGTGCTGGTGCCGCTGCAGTTGAGCATATCGCAGCTCAAAGCGAAGGAACGCTATGCCGAAGACGTCTTCTGAACCTGCTGTGCTCTGCAGGAGAACCACCCTGCACGGCCCGACCATGGGCACGCGCTGGTCCGCCAGTGTGGACGCCGACGCCAGCCTGGACCTGGCTGCACTGCGCCGGGACCTCGCCGCCGCAGTGCAGCAGGTGGACGAGCAGATGTCTCCCTGGAAGCCCGATAGCGACCTCATGCGCCTGAACCGTGCGCCCGTGGATGCCTGGGTCGAACTGCCCGCCGAAATACTGGAGGTGCTGGCCTGCGCGCTCGATATCAACCTCCTCAGTGCCGGCGCGTTTGATCCGGGCGTCGGCGCGCTGGTCGATGCCTGGGGCTTTGGCGCTGAGCGCGATGCGCCCGACGCTGGGGCGATCCGCGCTGCACGCCAGCTCGCGCCGCACCCTACGCACGAGTGCCTGGAGCTCGACCGCCCCGCAGGCCGCGCCCGCAAGCACGCCCCGTTGCAGCTCGACCTGTGCGGCATTGCCAAGGGCTACGGAGTAGACCGCATGGTCGCCGTGCTGCAGCAGCACGGGGTGCAGCATGCGCTGGTGGCGCTTGATGGTGAGCTGCGCGCAGTGGGCAGCCAGGCCAGCGGTGCGCCCTGGGCCGTGGCGCTGGAGCAGCCCGAGGTTGGGCGTCGCGCGGTGCACGGAGTCATCGAACTGCAGGACCTGGCCGTGGCCACATCAGGCGACTACCGGCGCTATCTACAGGTGGGTGATGCGCGCCTCGCACACACCATGGACGCGCGCCGCGCTGCGCCCGTGAACAATGCCGTCGCATCGGTCACCGTGCTGGCGCGCACCTGCATGCACGCGGACGCCTGGGCCACCGCACTGCTGGTGGCCGGCCCTGGAGAAGGCTTGGGCCTGGCACAGCGCATGGGGCTGGAAGCACTATTTCTGCTGCGCCGTCCCCAAGGGCTGGTGGAAATGGGGCTGGGGCGGTTCGGCGCCTCCACCGTGCCGGGAGACATTGGGGGCTTCGCTGAATAAGTACCCTCGAAACACCAACGCCAAAGCATGACAGTACGATTTAGGACAATGCTGAACCGCCTCCGGGCCTCGTGGAGGCTCGCCGTCAGTATCCGTCGCCTTCGTGCCAAGGCAGGCTCCGTGGCAAAGCTCTGGCCCTGAATGGCCGCCTTGTGGTGGCATCACTCGACACATTTCGTGGCTGCTTCGGGTCGGGTTCTAACGCCCGAACCGGGTAAAGCAGTCGTTCAGGAACGAGAGGCACGTCAACGGCCGGTCTTGCGAGTACAGCGGATGTAGTAAGTTAAGAGGCCGGTGGCGCCTTTGGCCGAACAAGAGACGGTTGTATTCCCCAGGCTGAACTTCCACTTCTGGCCGGGTACAGTCCTTGGGGCTCCGCCCCAAACCCCGCGCTCGCCGCGTGGCAGGGGGTGGGGTTAAAAACCCAACCCCACCCCTACCACAGAGCATGGTCGCTCCATCGGCGTCAAGGGTGTGCTGCGCCGGGTGCTCACCCGTTCGGTGCTCGCCTTTGGCTCCGCTCCGCGTGCGGCTTCCGCGCCCGCCCTTGACCCCGCCTCCGCTCACTCAACGTCCGTCGCATCAAACCGGCCCTTGGCAACGCCGATGCGCCGCGACGCGTCTGTCGCATCCGAGACTTGCGGCTCGCCCAGTATCTTCCGGATCGCCGTGGCAAACCCGATCCTGAAGATCGGGCTTCCCTTTTCAGTGAGGATGCGGCCATGCTTGTCTTCCTTCCAGCCCTCCTCCTTGAACAGCTTCATGCTGATCGCATGGCGAAGAGCCTCCTTCTCCGAATCTGTGAGGCCAAAATCGGCAGGCAGGTAATCCCCGGAACGAGCCGACCCGGCGCCCTCACCTGACGTATCGCGGTAGTCGATCACGATATTTGCATGTTGCTTGAGCAGATTCACTTCCCCGCGGAGCTTCTTGTTCTCGGCCAGGACCGCGCCCATGACGGAACGGACGGCCGGATCGGGAATCCGGTCGAGAACGTCCCACACCGGGTTGTTGGTCGCCTTGCGCACCTTGCGGGTCACGCCGCCGGTGTGAGTCGCCCATGCCTTGATCAAGCCCTTGAAGTCATCGCCAGTCTTGTTGTGGATGGTCGATGTGGCCGGGCCACCGCGTTCCTGGGCAATACGCGAGATCGTCGCCACTGAGAAGTCCTTGCTGCCCCGCTCGTACTGCTCCCGGCAGACGGCATGAATCAGGTCGAGGTTCTTCTGCTTGCGCGTGTTGGCGTTGGCTTTCAATTGCTCCAGCAGTTCGTCGGGATGCATGGTTACACTCCTTCTTCCATGGGGGCCGGCAGGGATTTTTTGGACCGCAAATCGCGGAGGATCTGGGTCATCGCCACGCCCTGGTCGCCTACACTCTTCAGCGTCGCGACCAGGTCGTCATCCACGATGCCCAGTTCCTTGAGGCGGCCTTGCGCCTCGACAAACTCAACGGCGTTTTCGAGGGAGCCGGCGCGCGACTCGATCAGCTTCATCGTGGCGTTGCCCACCAGAAGTTGTTGCTCGACGCTGAGCCGGGAGAACAGCAGCGGCTTCTTGTTTGCGTGCAGCAGCGCGTCGAGCAGCTGGGAGCGCCTGATCGCGGGCTGCCGGGCGTCGATCTCGGGGTAGATCGTCGCATTGCGGCATTGCACCTCAATCGGGTGCAGCTCGGATTCGGTGACGGTCAGCGCGGCCTGGATATCGAACAGCGTGCCGGCTGCGACCAGTTGCAGCCCGTCCCGGACCGCGTTCTTGTTGATCTCGATGCAGCGATGGATCAGGCGCTGGATGGCCTGAAGATCGGTGATCCAACGGTCCAGCGTCTGGGTTTCTGCTTCGAGCAGCGCCGAATGCTTTTCAAGGTCGACGGCCTCGGTAAAGAGGCGGCCCGTGGCTTCGCACTCCGCGCGGCGCTCTTCCATGGCCGCAACCTGTTCGGTAAAGCTGTTGTAGCGCTCTGCGGCCAGCATCGCCTGGTAGGCGATGTGGTTGAACTTCGCGTTGAGCGCGTGCAACCAAGCGGGGCCCGTGAGGAAGAACCGGCAGCGGATGCAGTTGCGCTCATGGGGATAGCCAGGGACGGGGCCATAGTCCTTTCGATCCTTTGCTTCGCTGATCTTTTCCCCGCCCACGTCGCACATGGCGCAGCCCACCGGACAGAGGCCCTTGTCATCGAAGACGAAGCCCGCCTCGCTCTTTTGGTTCATGGCAGCCTTGACGCCATCTTGCGAGACGCTGGCAAAGCGCTGGTTGATCTCGTCGCGCCCATGCCGCATCAGGAATGTCTTGTGGCCCCGCGCTTCGTTTTCGGTCATCTTGTGTTCGGCGTCGGCCATCAGCTTGTTCATGTGATCGATCCCGATCTTGGTGTAGTAGATGGTCTGGATCAGGCCGTGGTGGCCCGCGATCAGCTTGGACACGACCTCGATGGGCAGGCCGCCTTCCATGATCAGGCCGGTGATCAGCGAGACGCGCAGTGCGTGGAGCGGGAAGTAGGTTCCGTCGCCGTTTGGGTCGACGAGGCGGATTGGATTACCGAGAGCGTCCTTTTCTTCTTTTTGGGCGAGTTCCGCTTCCAGGCGGCTCAGGAGCTTGTACCAGAGAGTCGGCAGCGCGCCGTCAGGGACCGGCTTGGCCCTGTTCCGGCCCTCCGCCGCCGCGTTTCGGAACAGGAAGAAGGCGGGGCTGCGTTCGGCAAGTATCGCCTCGGCCGGACGCGCACTGAAATACCGGGCTTCCAGTTCGGTCCACGGCATAGCCGCTTCGACCGGGTTGTAGCGCTCTTGCCAGTTGCGCAACTTTTCCAGCCAGTAGAGCAACTCAATGTTGGTCCAGGGGATGACGTAGCCCTTTTTATCCTCAGGCTTGTTGATGTCGGCGGTCTTGTTGGTATTGATGAAGAACCCGGGCCCTTGCCCGCCGGCGTCCCGGTGGAACACCCCGCGCTGGCAGGGACGCGCTTCGCTCCCCAGGGTAAACGCCGTGTCGTTGAGCTCGAAACGGCCGCCCTGCGCATCCCAAACGTAGCGCCAAGTATCGCCCTCGCCCGAGTCGAGGAAGCGGACCTGGTGAGTGCGCAGCGCAACTTCGAGCTTGACGTAGAGCACCACCGCGCGCACCGGGGACCAGATTTCGGTCAAGACTTCCGGGAGGTTGTTGTTTTTTCGTTCCCTCCGGCCCGTTCTGCGTTCGCGCCACGCGCAGTCGGGATCGTCTCGATTGACGAGAGTCGGATCGACGACGAACCAGTCACCACCAGGGCCGGCCGAATCCGTGGCCACCTGCGCCCATGTCCAGTCTTGGAAGTTCCGCCCCTCGGCCAGCATCTTCCGGAGCTTGCGAATGTAGAGCATCGGGAGGGCGTTCTTGACCGTCTCGCTGGGCGCGCCGATTCCCGCGACGGACAGGCGCTCGATGGGGTTGTGGAACACGGCCGGCTCCACGCGCTCGCCATGCTCGCCCTCGACGGAGAGCTTTTTCAGAAGCACCCAGTCGATGAAGTCGGCGACATGAGTGTTTTGCTTGATTAGGAGTGCTGAGGGCTTTTCGTTGGCGGCGCCCTTGGCGGACCAGCGCTTGGCTTTCGTATTCACCAGAGAGTCGATGAACGCCGGCTTGGTTGTCGTTCGTTTCAGGAACTCCAGCGGGTCGCGCGGCAGATCCTGCGCGATCAGGTAGCGGGTTAAGAACGCCTCCACGGACCTGTTGCGAAACCCTTGATTTTCCCGCACGGTCTGGATGTACTCCGCGGCATACGCCACCCAGGCCACCATACGCGGATCGATCGTCAGCACATGGCGAAACGTCAGATCGCCCTGCTTGCCGTGTTTTTTGTAACCCTTGCGCGGAAACGGGTTGCGCCACTGGGCGGGAACGACCCGGTACCCGTCGGCATCCGGTGCCGAGAATTTTTCGCGCAAGACCCAGTCGATGAAGTCGCTGACCCAATCGTGCATCTGTTGCGCATAGGCCTCGCTCACTGAGTCCAGTCCGAGCACAGCCCACAGGTCGGGCACCTGCTTGCCCGCATCCAGCAAGCGACGGGGCGATTTGTCGAGACTCTGTCCGTGCAGGTAGGTGACGAAGAAGGCAATGAGACCTAACTTCGCGTGCGGCGACCGCTTTGTTAGCGTCCACCACTCAGCCGCCAGGCCCTGCCACTCCTCGAAGGTCGGGTCCAGCGCCAGCAGGAAGCAGAACTCGGGGTCGAATTGCAGGCCCGTGCCTTTGATTTTTGAGCCTGCCATTTACGGCCTCCTCAGTTTTGGGTTGGGGCCGGTCATGAGGCCCAATGGGTCGACATCCTCGAAGCCATAGCTTGAGAAGTCGGGCCGCGCCAATAGCGTGCCCGACCCCATCCTTTGCGAGGCGGCTTCGATCATTCGGTTGACCTTCTGCATGTCCGGTTCGGTGTAGACCACCTGCGATTCGAGCGACTTGTGGTGTAGCGCCTTCTTGCGAGCGAGCGGGTCAAGCTCGTAGTCGGTGATCCGCTGACCATAGCCATGGCGATGGCCGTGCACGCTGGTGCCGAGCATCTTGGCGACGACCAGGCCGATGCGCTCCACCGCGCGGGCGTGCTGCCCCATGAAGTCGTTGATGGCGTAAGGTTTACCGGTCTCGGTGACGAAGGCAAACGGGTGGTCGCAAGGCAGACGCGAGCGCTGCGCCATGTAGAGCACCCACAACTTCATGAACAACTCCCCGGCCCAAGTCGGGCACCAAAACACCGGCATGAACTTCCCCTCAGCCTCGACCACGTTGCCCTTCCAGCCGGCATGCATCGCCGCCGTCGGGTAATACAGATTGCGTGGCGCCAGACCATGCTTGCCCTTGAGATAGGCCGCGCGGTTGCACTTGATCGGCTTGCCCTTGGCGTCACGCCAGTCCGGCGGGGCCAATCCTTCTTCGGGATGGAAGATGCGCACATAGGCGCGCTCGGGATGATACGGGTCGGGCAACACATCATGGACGAACAGGTGGAACGGCTCGCTGACCCGCAGGCCACCAAAGTTCATTAGCATGGTGATCAGGATGTCGCGGAGGTTCAGTCGCTCTTCCAGCCGCGGGCTGTTCTGCTTGCCAGGCACGATGAAGCCCTTGAACAACAGGTCTTCGATGCGATCCTGAGGGAAGTGCTTCACGGCGCCCCGGTCCACGACGGGAGTTTTCTTGACCAGGGCTTGGCGTGTTCGCTTGTTTTGCAACGCGGCCGCGTCGTAGTCGACGGTATGAGAGAAGATCGAATGGTTCCGCCGTTTTTCCCAGGCGGCCCAGGCCAGCAGTTCCTCGCTCCGGCTGGCCTCGCGCCACGGATTGAGGGGTTGCGTCTGCTGCTGCTTGGCCATCCAGTCGGAGAACTCCGAGAGCAGGTTGGTGAGCTGCCGGATCAGCGGCGTGTTCATGCCCATCCAGTACAGTTGCCCGGGATCGCGCCCCTCGCCGTCAGCGGTGCCGGTGTAGAGGCGTGCGACGAAGGCCTCGAACAAGTCCTCTGGCCGGCTGAAATGCTGGTGGTTGGCGCTCATGTAATCAAGCAGCAGCCCTACGG
>JAIOJU010000008.1 GCA_019911765.1 Thiobacillus sp. | reverse complement strand
GAATGGATCATCAGCTGCAGCAGCTGTTTGACTTCGGTCTGGAAGCCCAGTGTTTCTTTGGTGGTGGCGGTCATGCCTATTCTCCCGTAACAAACAAAAACAACGTGCGGGAGATGGGGGCGGAGGCTGGGATTTCAAGTCATGTCGAGCAGAATCGTGCGGATGGGTGGATGGGTGGATGGTGGGCTTGCCCTTCGACAGGCCCAGGGCGAACGAATTAACCGCTGACTGCTCATCCTGAGCCGGTCGAAGGAGTCTTGTCGAATGAATTTTTTCTCGATATCCCTTTACGGCTAGTGCAGTGCAGCCCTTCGACAGGCTCAGGGCGAACGAATCAATCGCTGACCGTTCATCCTGAGCTTGTCGAAGGAAGCCTGTCGAAGGAAGCCAGTTCCGGCTTTTGCTAGACGACGATGAGTTCTTCCTGCTGCGCCGGATGAAGATGCCCCACGAACTGTTCGGTGGCTGCGCGCCAGGAGAATTTCTCGGCATGGGCGCGGGCGGTGGCGCGGTCGATGTGGAGCGCAGCCAGGCAGGCCATTTGCAGGTCTTTGTGCATGACGCCCGCGGCTGAGTCGCCCAGCACGTCGATCGGGCCGGTGACCGGATAGGCGGCCACCGGCAGGCCGCAGGCCATGGCTTCCAGCAGCACCAGGCCGAAGGTGTCGGTCTTGCTGGGGAAGACGAACACGTCGGCGGCGGCATAGACCTCGGCCAGTTCCGGCTGCTTCATCACGCCGAGGTAATGGGCATTCGGGTATTGGGCGCGCAGGCCCGCCAGCGCCGGGCCATCGCCCACCACCCATTTGGAGCCGGGCAGGTTCAGCTTGAGGAAGGCTTCGACGTTCTTTTCGACGGCCACCCGGCCGACATACAGGAAGATCGGGTGTTCGGTATCGAGGCGCTTCGATTCCTGCAGCTTGAACACGTCGAGGTCGACGCCGCGCGACCACAGCACCACGTTGTCGAAGCCGAAGGCTTCAAGGTCGGATTTGACGGCAGGCGTGGGCGCCATCACCGCGCGGGCGGGGCCGTGAAACCAGCGCAGGAAGCGGTAGGTCCAGGACAACGGAATCCCGGTGCGGGCCTTGACGTATTCGGGAAAGCGGGTGTGATAGGCGGTGGTGAAAGGCAGGTCGTGGTTGAGCGCGTAGCGGCGCGCGGCCAGGCCCAGCGGGCCTTCGGTGGCGATGTGCAGCGCGTGCGGGGCGTAGTCGCGGATGCGCTGCTGCGCCGCCTTGCCGGCCAGCACCGACAGGCGGATGTCGGGATAGGTGGGACAGGGCAGGGTGCGGAATTCGAGCGGCGAGAGGATATCCACCTCATGGCCCATGGCTTCCATTTCGCGGCGGGTGGTGGTGAGCGTGCGCACCACGCCGTTGACTTGCGGCGACCAGGCATCGGTCACGATCATGACTTTCATGGTGTCTCCATTACGGTTGCCTTGCGGCGGGTGGGAATGTCGTCCAGGCAGTGCGGCCAGTGGATGATTTCGAGGGCGCCGTCGGCGGTTTCGGCGAGCGCGGTCAGGCTTTCGACCCAGTCGCCGTCGTTGCAGTACAGCAGGCCGTCCAGGGTGCGGATCTCGGCCTTGTGGATGTGGCCGCAGATGACGCCATCGCAATGGCGTCGCCGTGCTTCGTCGATCATGACTTTCTCGAACGCGGTGATGAAGCTGACCGCATTCTTGACCTTGTGCTTGATGTATTGCGACAGCGACCAGTAGGGGTAGCCCATGCGCGTGCGCAGGCCGTTGAACCAGCGGTTCAGCGTGAGGATCAGGGTGTAGCCGGTGTCGCCCAGGTAGGCGAGCCAGCGCGCGTGCTGCATCACGCCGTCGAACAGGTCGCCGTGGGTGACGAGGAAGCGCCGGCCGTCGGCGGCGACGTGGACCACTTCGTCAGCCACCTCGATGTCGCCGAACGCCAGGCCCATGAACTGCCGTGCCATCGAGTCGTGGTTGCCCGGCACGTAGATTACGCGCGTGCCCTTGCGCGCCTTGCGCAGCAGCTTCTGCACCACGTCGTTGTGCGACTGCGGCCAGTACCAGCCCTTGCGCAATTGCCAGCCGTCGATGATGTCGCCGACCAGATAGAGCGTGTCGGATTCGTTGTGCTTCAGAAAGTCGAGCAGGTAGCGCGCCTGGCAGCCGGCGGTGCCGAGGTGGATGTCGGAAATCCACAGGGTGCGATGGTGGCGTGGCGGGCGACCGGAATCCGCAGTGGTCTCCGGGCTGGAACACGCATCCTGTCCGGCAGGCCAGAAGCTGGCGCCGGATGGCTGCCGGGTAGTGCCCCCAGGTTGGGCGCGAAGCAGGTTGGTGACGCGATTCAACATGCCGCCATCAGGCCACGGCCAGATGACGGCGGCGTGGCATTCTGGTGAAGCTTTGTTGACGGCTTGGGGCGGACAGGCGGCGATGGATTTTCAAGGCCACCATACAAAAAAAAACGGAGACCAAAATCTCCGTTTTTTGCGATCTGAATCTGAATCAGAAAATTTAAATTACTTTTTCTGGTTCAGTTCGACGCGACGGTTTTTGAAACGACCTTCATCTGTATCATTGCTTTCAAGCGGCTCGGATTCGCCATAGCCTTTTGCCGTCAAACGATCGGCCGAAATGCCCTTCGTGATCAGATAATCACGAACTGCTTCGGCGCGGCGCAGCGACAGGCCCATATTGTATTTGTCGCTTCCTCGGTTATCGGTGTGGCCTGCAACTTCCACATCGACATCGCCCCATTCTTTCAGATCGGCAGCATTCTGGTCGATGATGGCGATGTCTTCCGGGCGCAGCGTGGATTTGTCGTAATCAAAGTTCACGCCTTCCAGCACAAGCCTTCTCGGGATGGCTGCAGGGGCCGTTTCGGCTGCTGCATAATCAGCTGCCGGCTTGCCTTCGGCCAGAGCGGCGGCTGCCAGCGGGCAGCCATCTGCTGTTTTGGCATAGACATCAGGACAGGCATCATCACCGTCCACAATCCCGTCGCCGTCACGGTCCAGTTCGCAGCCGTCTGCATTGACTTTGCGGCCAGCTGGCGTGTTGGGGCATTTGTCTTTGCTGTCGACGACGCCATCACCATCGCTGTCCGCTTCTGCGGGGACCTTGCAAGGGGTGTCATTGAGCGCGCGGCCTGGGCAGCCGATGGTTCTGTACAGCTCGTAACCGGTTGTGTAACCCGTTGGGCTGGCGGCATTGGAGGGGTCGTAAAACTTGCCATCAGCGGCTTGTGCGCTGACAACACCGGCAGACATCAGGGTTGCGGCAAGAATGCTGAAAAGCAGGGGAGAAGTACGCATTTTGATAGTCCTTATTGGTTGTGAGATCAGGCAAAACAAATGTGCTGCCAAGAGGATGCATCAGCACTCATGCCCAAGAATATGAAAAAGTTCGAATGGGGTCTGTGCGTTGTCGCACACACTCCCCCATTTTTTGAAATCAGAGCGGATCATCCGCCCAGAACGCCGGACGGGATTTATTTGTGTCTTATTGCGTCTTGGTCAGCAAACCGAGCAGCACGTCCTGTGCGCGATAGGGCTTGGCGCGGCGCGGCTTGCGGCGGCGGTAGCTGCCGTCTGGCTGCATGTCCCAGGCCTGCACGTTGTCGCGCAGGTAGGGTTTGAGTCCTTCGGTGATGACGCGTTTCTTCAGCTTGGGGTTGAGGATCGGAAAACCGGTTTCGATGCGGCGGAAGAAATTGCGGTCCATCCAGTCGGCGGAGGACAGGTATACCTGTTCGTCGCCGCCGTTCCTGAAGTAGAAAATCCGGGTGTGCTCGAGGAAGCGGCCGACCACCGAGCGCACCCGGATGTTGTCCGACAGCCCGGCAATGCCGGGGCGCAGCGCGCACACGCCACGGATGATGAGCTCGATCTTGACGCCGGCCTGCGAGGCGGCGTAGAGCGCGGCGATGACCTGCGGTTCCAGCAGCGCGTTCATCTTGGCGATGATGGCGGCAGGTTTGCCGGCGGCGGCCAGTTCGGCTTCGCGGTTGATCGCGGCGATGACTTCGCTGTGCAGGGTGAAGGGCGACTGCCACAGGCGCTTGAGCTTGCCCGCCTTGCCGAGCCCGGTGATCTGGGTGAACAGGCTGTTGACGTCGGCGGTGATGGCTTCGTCGGCAGTGAGCAGGCCGAAGTCGGTGTACAGGCGCGCGGTACGGGCATGGTAGTTGCCGGTGCCGAGGTGGGCGTAGCGCCGCAGTTCGCCTTCTTCGCGGCGGATGACCAGCGCCAGCTTGGCGTGGGTCTTGTGGCCGACCACGCCGTAGACCACATGGGCGCCGACCTCTTCCAGCTTGGCGGCCCAGTTGATGTTGGCCTCCTCGTCGAAGCGCGCCAGCAGTTCGACCACTACCGTCACTTCCTTGCCCGACTGCGCGGCGCGGATCAGCGCCATCATCAGCTGGGAGTCGGTGCCGGTGCGGTAGACCGTCTGGCGCATGGCGACGACGTTGGGGTCGGCGGCGGCCTGCTCGATGAAGTCGATCACCGGCTGGAAGGATTCGAACGGATGGTGCATCAGGATGTCGTTCTTGCGGATGTGCGCAAAGATGTCGTCCTGCTGGGCCAGCCGTGCAGGCAGGGCAGGGGTGAAGAGGGGAAACTTGAGTTCGGGACGGTCGACCCAGTCTGGCACCTGCATCAGCCGGACCAGGTTCACCGGGCCGCGCTCCTGGTAGAGGTCTTCCGGCGCCAGCTCGAACTGTTCCAGCAAGAAGGCTGCCATCGAGGGCGAGCAGTTGTCGGCCACTTCGAGCCGTACCGCTGCGCCGTAGTGGCGTTGCGGCAATTCGCCCTGCAGGGCCTGGCGCAGGTTCTTGGTTTCCTCGTCGTCCACGAACAGGTCGGAATTGCGCGTCACCCGGAACTGGTAACAGCCCTTTACCGTCATGCCGGTGAACAGTTCACTCACATGGGCGTGCAGGATCGACGACAGGAACACGAAGCCGTAATCGCAGCCCGCAACTGCCTTGGGCATGCGGATCACCCGTGGCAGCGAACGCGGCGCCTGCACCACCGCCGCGCCGGAATTACGACCGAACGCATCGCGGCCGGACAGCTCCACCGCAAAGTTGAGGCTTTTGTTGAGCACGCGCGGAAACGGGTGCGAGGGGTCGAGTCCGACCGGCGTCAGCACCGGCATCAGTTCACGGAAGAAATAATCGCGTATCCAGGCCGCCTGCTCTTCGTTCCAGTGCGTGCGGCGCAGAAAGTGAATGCCGTGGGTTTCCAGTTCGGGAATGATGTCGTTGTTGAACAGCTGGTATTGTCGGGCGACCAGTGCATGCGCCATCTTCGATACCGCGCGGTATTGCTGGCGCGGGGTAAGGCCGTCGGGGGAGCGCTGGGTGGACTTGGCGATCAGCTGTTCCTTCAGGCCGGCGACGCGCACTTCGAAAAACTCGTCCAGGTTGCTGGCGAAGATGCAGAGAAACTTCAGCCGTTCGAGCACCGGCATGGTCGCGTCGTCAGCCTGCGCGAGTACGCGGCGCTGAAACTCGAGGATGCCGAGTTCGCGGTTGATGAGGGTGTCGGGGCTGGGAAGATTCATGATTTGCAATGGATTGATTAGTCTTTAATGATAAGCGCCATGCCGAAACTTGATATGACAGCAATATGACAAACCCGCCGCCGCTTGAAATCGAACTCAAACTGTCGCTGCCACCGCAGCAGGTTGATGCGTTTCGCAGACGGATGGCGCGGCGGCGCTGCCAGCCCGAGCAGCAGGATCTGGTGACCCGTTATTTTGATACCCCGGATTTTGCACTGAGCGCGCAAGGCGTGGCACTCCGGGTGCGACGGGTGGGCCGGCGCTGGTTGCAGACGCTTAAAACCGAGGGCGAGCGCTGCGGAGGCCTGTCGCAGCGCGTCGAGCATGAAATGCCGATTCGCCGCGGCGTGCCGGACTGGAGCCGTTTTCCAGTCGAGGCGCTGGCTTATGTGCCGGAAGCCTTGCGCGACCAGCTGGTGCCGGTGTTTGAAACGCGCTTTAACCGCACGGCCTGGCTGATCAAGGGCCAATCGGGCGCGCAGATCGAAGTGGCGCTGGACGTGGGCGAGGTGCTGGCAGGCAAACAAAGCCAGCCGATTTGCGAGATCGAGCTTGAACTGAAGGCGGGCCAGCCGGATGCCCTGTTTGCCCTGGCGCTGGACTGGGCGGGGCAGTTCGATTGCGTGCCGTTCGACATCAGCAAGGCCGAGCGCGGCGTGCGTCTGGCACATGGCCAGGCTGCGACACCGGCCAGATCCGTGCCGCTGAGCCTGAATCGCGACATGAGCGTGGAAGCCGGCTTTGCCGCAATGGTGCAGGCGTGTCTGACGCAGTTCCAGGCCAATTTGCCGGGCGCACTCGGCCCTCTGAAGGAGCCTCTAGCCATTCGACTAAGCCCGCAAGCGGACAAGTCGCTGGTTATCCCCATCCCTGATGAAACCTCTAAGGCGGCACTGAACAAGTTGGTTTGCTGTGTGGTTCGACAAGCTCACCACGAACGTAATCAACCACTTGCCGTTCGTCCTGAGCCTGTCGAAGGATTTGTTCAGCGTTTCCCTAACCATTCGACTAAGCCCGCGAGCGGGCAAGTCGCTGCTTATCCCCCGCAAGCGGGGGAGGGGGCGAACGCTGAGCCCCAACCGATTAACGACATTGAGTATGTGCACCAGGCGCGGGTGGCGTTGCGGCGCCTGCGTGCGGTGTTGCGCGTGTTCCGCCGGGCGTGCGTGCTGCCGGACGAGCTGATGGAGGGCCTGCACGAACTGATGGCTGCGCTCGGCCCGGCGCGTGACTGGGATGTGCTGTGCTGCGAGACGCTGCCACGGATGGCAGCGTATTTTTCCGACCCGGTCGCATGGCAACAGGGCCTGGATCGGCTGGAAGCACAGCGTGCCGACGTCCGGAGCGCCATGCGGGCTGCCCTGCTGCAGGCGCAGCCGGGTGCCTGGTTGCTGGCCTGTCAACGCTGGCTCTGGCTGCAAGGCTGGCAGCAAGCGCCGCAGGCGCAGCGCCAGGCGCAGTTGTCCAGCCTTAAAAAATGGGCGCGCCGGGCCTTGCACAAGGGGCATCGTTCCATCGAACGCAGCGCAGGCGAATACGCGCAACTGCAAATGTCGCAGCGTCACGCTTTGCGCATCGCGATCAAGCGCCAGCGCTACACAGCCGAGTTCTTCTTGCCCCTGCTTGGAGGACGAAGGCAGGCGCGCTATCTGGCTGCGCTGCAAGCCCTCCAGGACAGCATGGGACGAAGCAACGATGCGCGCGTGGCATGGGAGCTGCTGACGCAGGCCCGGATGCATGACGCGGCGATGGGGCAATTCGCACTCGGCTGGCTGGCGGCCCGGCAGGCAGAAAATGCTACCGATGAAATTGTTGGGCAATTGCAAAAATTGATGAAATCAGGGCCTGACTGGTAGATTGCGTCTAGGTCGTCCTAGTTTTTCAACGCACAATTCGCGCATCCAAATGAAACCAGACACCAGCTTGTCCACATTTCCCCCCATGAAAATCG
>JAIOJU010000099.1 GCA_019911765.1 Thiobacillus sp. | reverse complement strand
AACTGGATGGTGGGCAGCATCAGGAAAATATCGCATATGACAAGGAACGTGACGCTTGGCTGATATCGGAGGGCTACACCGTGCGCCGATACTGGAACAACGAGGTGATGGGAAATCTGGAGGGGGTGCTTGAAGATATTGGCCGAGTAGCGGGTGTATTCGCTGAAATATCACCCTCTCCCCAACCCCTCTCCCCTGGAGGGAGAGGGGCTTAACATGAAAAACCTCGAATTCCGCACTGCCACCTCCGCCCAGGGCGGCCTTGTCGTCATGGGCGGAGTGCCCGGCGTGGCGGCGGGCTCCCGTGTGCAATTGCGCGACCACACCGGCCGTGTCCGCTCCGGCCAGGTCATCCGCACGGCCGACGATGCCGTGCTGGTGGAAGTGTTCGAAGGCACCGATGAACTCGACCTGGAACGCACCTGGGTGCGTTTTCTCGACGAACCGTTCAAGCTGCCGCTGTCGCGTGACATGCTTGGTCGCGTATTCAACGGCAGCGGTTTGCCGCGCGATGGCCGTCCGCCGATCATTTCGGCCGACCGCCGCGACGTCAACGGCGAGCCGCTCAACCCGGCCGCACGTGCCTATCCGCGCGAATTCATCCAGACCGGCATTTCCGCCATCGACGGCATGAACTCGCTGACGCGCGGGCAGAAGCTGCCGATCTTTTCCGGCGGCGGTCTGCCGCACAATCGGGTGGCGGCGCAGATCGTGCGCCAGGCCAGGCTGCTGGGTGAAGACGCCTCGGATTTTGTGGTGGTGTTTGCCGCCTTCGGCGCCTCGCATGCCGATGCGCGCTTCTTCCAGGAAAGCTTCGAGGAAAGCGGGGTGCTGAACAAGGTGGTGATGTTCCTCAACCTTGCCGACGAGCCGGTGATCGAACGCCTGCTGACGCCACGCGCCGCACTCACCGCCGCCGAGTATCTGGCCTTTGACCTCGACCAGCATGTGCTGGTGGTGATGACCGACATGACCGCCTACGCCGAGGCGCTGCGCGAAGTGGCGGTGCTGCGTGGCGATGTGCCGGCGCGCAAGGGCTACCCAGGCTATCTGTATTCCGACCTGGCCGAGCTCTACGAGCGGGCCGGGCGCATCCAGAACCGGCGCGGCTCGATCACGCTGATTCCGGTGCTGTCGATGCCGTCCGACGACATCACCCATCCGATACCCGACCTCACCGGCTACATCACCGAAGGCCAGATCGTGCTCGGCCGCGAACTGGCCAATCAGGGCGTCTACCCGCCGGTGACCGTGCTGCCGTCGCTGTCTCGCCTGATGAAGGACGGCATCGGCAAGGGATTTACCCGCGAGGATCATCCGCACGTCGCCAGCCAGCTGTTCGCCAGCTACGCCAAGGCGCTGGAAGTACGCGGCCTGGCCGCCATCATCGGCGCCGAGGATCTGTCCGACGCCGATCGCCGCTATCTGCAGTTTGCCGAAGCCTTCGAGCGCCAGTTCATCGGCCAGGGCGAGGACGAAGACCGCAGCGTGCACGAAACCCTGAATCTCGCCTGGGATCTGCTCTCCATGCTGCCGCCTGACGTGCTGATCCGGGTGTCCGAAGACGAGCTGGCGAAGTATCACAAGGGAAGCGGAGGGCCGAGAGTCGAGAGCGCAGAGTAAAGACTCTACCTTCCTATGTACCTACTCTCGACTCTCAGCACTCGACTCTCGACCGCCACATGAAAAAACATCTGTCGGTGCCGCCCACCAAAAGCGCGTTGCTGCAGGTCGGGCGTCAGGCGCGCTTTCTGGAGCAGGGCAGGCAGATGCTGGAGAAGAAGCGCGACCTGCTCACCCGTCTGGTCTACGAGCGCCTGGCGCAATACCGTGAATTGCGCGCCCAGACCGCGCTGGAACTGACCGAGGCCTATCACTGGCTCGGCATCGTGCAGATGCGCATGGGTGAGCAGATGCTGCGGCAGGCGTCGGTGGGGCTCAAACCCGCCGTGGCGATCAAGGTGACGGTGCGCTCCAGTGTCGGGGTGGAATACCCCAGCGTGTCGGCCGAGCCGTTGCCGCTGCAGCCGGTGGGGCTGATGTGGACCGATGTCAGTTTCGACGAAGCGCGCCTGCGGCTGCGCGACCTGACCGTCACCCTGGCGCGCCTCGGCGAGGCGGAAAACGCCCTGTGGCGCCTGCTGGCCGCCAGCCGCAAGACGCAGAAGCGCGTCAATGCCCTGAAATACAACATCATTCCGCGCTATCAGGCGACGGTGCATTTCATCCGTGCCGCGCTTGAGGAGGACGAGCGCAACGCGCTGTTCCAGGTCAAGGTGCTGCGGGCGCGCCAGGCGCGTTGAATTCACCGTGAAGAGTGGCTTGGCATGTAGGAATTCAGGCTTGATCAATACAACGAGCTTGACCATGAAAAACGGGAGCCGCGGCTCCCGTTGTTTTTCAGCAATTGTAGCGTTCCTCAAACTGTGGCGTTGGTCCTGCGACGGATCATGGCGCCAACCAGCCCCAACCCTGCCAGCATCATGGCATAAGTTTCAGGTTCAGGAATTGGTGCAAGAGCGCTAGCGCCAATCAGGGTCTTGGGCCCAACGTAAATTTGAGTCTGTGGAGTAACAACATAGTTGTAATTGCTGGTGTAGGCATCAAGATTGAAACTGCTCACCGATACGTCGGTTGGTGCGTAGACGTAAGCCACAAAATTTTGTGACACGCCTGCGAGCAGGTTAAAGGATGCTGTCGAGTACGATGAAGTGTAGGAATAGTAGCTAAGCGATTCCAGGCTGGCACTCGTGACTGAAGACAGTGATGACAGGGTGGGCTGCGAATCCCCCAGGTAGAAAGAGGCGAGTAATGGGGCCGCTGAGCCAAGCGGTGTTTCAATCGAAGTGAAATTCCCGGATGCGGATAAATCAAACGACAAAGTTGTGTCAATGCTTGACTGGACGCTACCGGTCAAGGAGATCCATTTCCCACCGGCCTGATTCGCGCCGTTAGACGTTACGTCTATCGACAAGGAGTCATGGTTCCAAGTATGGCGGTCCCATGTGTATGTGGTCGTGTTGGTCTGATAGTTGTAAGCCAAGCCGGGGGTGGTCGTTGTAGGTGCCGTGTCTACTTCTGTTGAAAAGTCCGAAACAGTTGTGCTTGTGTGGTTGTAGTTGTAGGAATGGGAACCTGTATAAATCGAGGGGCCGTATGTAATCTCAGCAATCCCCCCCACGTTAGAGCTGTCGGTAACCACATTGGTGACCGACAGTATGGGCGATGACGCGTAAGCGCCGGTGGCAAGCACTCCCAATACCCCTAGCGCCAAGGCACGGGTGATGGAGGTGGATACGGACAGTTTGGTACTGGTACTCATGTTGCACTCCTCGAAATTTATGTAATTACTTTTTCCGGAGGTGCTCTCACGCATGGCTGCCAAAGATAGATCTCTTCGGCTTAATTTTTTGGCCAAATTAAGCAAGACTTGGTCCAAAATAGATGTAAGCTGGTTATCATTTTGATTTTATTGGCTTTTAATGTAGGGGCTGGATGTTTTAGAAGATGCGGATGGTCAAGGTGTAAATTTTCCCGACAAGAATGTAGCCTGTTATTTTGTTTCAAGTGAGTGAATTGCCAGCGTCGCTTGGGTCGTGTTGAAGAAAGCCGAATGCATTCGGCCTATAACGCAGCCGAAGCAGCCGTAAGGTAATCAAGTGATGACGGTCAGTCCAAGGTTGATTTGAGACGATAGGCCCCAGTAATTCTGACACCTGGATATCAGCTTCCACATTCGATGAAATACCCGATAGTGATCCTCGCGCTCGCGGTAGCGTGCAGCGTGTATGCCCACGTCGCTCACGGGGCGGAGGGCGCGATGGCTTTCCAGCCCATCGCCGGTTCAGCCTATGGCCGGGAACACGATGCCGATATCGACCCCCGGCCTTTCCTGATCCCTGAGGGTTACCAGCAGCGCGTGGTGTCGAGCGAACGCGACCTGGACCTGTATGTCGGTTCCGACATGCTCGACATGAATACCGTCAACGAAAGCGGCAGGCAGGCGGGGCGTTATCTGTATCGTACCCATGAGGTCCGTCCCGGAGCCGTCGGCAACGACAGGAATGCACGCCGCCGCGACGGTGGCAGCGGCGGTGCCGTATCCGTGGTCGATCTGCAAACCGGCGCTGTCCGGGAACTGGTTGGCCGGCCGGATTGGGAGGCGCTGGACGGCATCGTCTGGACGCCGTGGCATACGCTGCTCGTCACCGAAGAGGCCCATACGGTGGTCCGCCCGGATCTCGCCGTGCCTTTGGCCATCAGCGGTCTGGTATATGAAATCCGGCTGGCGCCTGGTAACCCGATGGCGGCTGCCGGCGTGGATGCGCGTCCGCTGCTGGGTGCGCTGGCGCACGAGGGCATCGAGGTCGATGCGACGGGCAATGTCCATGTCATCGACGAAACGCCCAATGGGTCGATCTACAGGTTTGTCCCGCAACACTACGGCGATCTTTCGCGTGGCCAGTTGTATGTCCTGAAAGTGCGTGGGCAAGCCAGGACCGGCCGTGCCGACTGGATCGCGCTGGACAGGTCACAGGTTCAGGTGAGCGCGCGTGAAGCCGCCACGGCAGTGGGCGCCACGCCGTATTGCCGGCCCGAGGATATCGAGCGTATCGGCCAGACCCTGTACGTGGCACTGACCTGCGAGGACGTCGACGATGCCGCCAATACCCGAGGACCCGGCGCCATCCTGGCCATCGACCTGGAGGCGTCGCCTGTCGTGCGCTATGTGGTTGCGCCCGGCAGGAATGTGCCATTTGAAATCCAACCCGGTCTGTTCTCGCCCGGCATGAGCGGATTCAGAAACCCGGACAATCTGGCCCGGGGTCCCGATGGCACGCTGTGGATTGCAGAAGACAATGCGTGGAGCGATATCTGGGTTTATGACCCGCGCTCCAAGGATGCCGATGGCGATGGCTACCGCGATGGAGTCACGCTGTTTGCCTCGCTGAAAGACAAGGCCGGGGAGGCCAGCGGCATTTATTTCGGGCCGGATCCCGGTACGTTATTCGTGAACATCCAGCATTCCGGGACGGGCAACGACAAGACCCTGGCCATCAGCCGGCGTCGGCCAGGCCAATAATCGCGTTCAGGAAGGGGTTTTCAGGGGTGGGCGGAGTCGCCCGGGTCTGACTGAAAATCTGGCTTAACGGTTGCCTGTCGGCCGTGGCGCGGAGGTATACGATTCCTTGTGGCGGAAATTGATGCGGCCTTTGGTCAGGTCGTAGGGCGACATTTCGATGGTGACCTTGTCGCCGGCCAGGATGCGGATGCGGTGCTTGCGCATTTTTCCGGAGGCGTAGGCGGTGATTTCGAAGCCGTTATCGAGGGTGACGCGGAAGCGGGTCTGCGGCAGCACTTCGTTGACGACGCCTTCCATTTCTACAAGTTCTTCTTTTGCCATGATTCGATTCCTTAAGGTTGACCGCCAGCGCGACGGTGCAATGCGCCGGCGTGAATGGATGTTCGAAAGTGTGCAGGGTGGGCGCGTAAGCCGCCCGGTTTGCATGGTGCGGATTGCTTATCGGGCAAACCGGCAGGACGCCCATCTGGGCAGAAGAGGGCGATAAATAGACCAATTCATGCAAACAGTATGGCCGGGACGCCCTGATCTGGCAAGGTTGGCAACCCGAGGCCACGCCAGCACGTGGATTCAGCGGGGATTAGGTGCGATTTTTCCGGAAAATGCCGCCAAAACTGCCTGAAATGGTTTGTTGTGAGGCAAACGTGCATCAGGCCGAGGCTGGTGTCTCATCGGCCGCCGATTCGATATGCAGGGTGCGCGTGGGGAAGGCAATTTCGGCGCCGTGGGCCTGGATGATGGCGGCGACTTTCAGCAGCACATCCTGCTTGACCTCGTGGTAATGCTCCCAGACCACCGTTTTGGTGAAGGTGTAGATGAAGAAATCCAGCGATGACGCGGCAAATGCATTGAAATTGACGATCAGCGTGGCGCCGGTGTCGATTTCGGGATGGGCCTGCAGCATGGCTTTGACGTCGGCGACGATGCCCCCCATTTTGTCGAGATCGGCATAGCGGATGCCGATGGTTTCCTTGATGCGCCGGTTGGTCATGCGCGTGGGGTTTTCGACCACGATGGTGGTGAACAGGGCATTGGGGACGTAGATCGGGTTCTTGTTGAAGGCGCGTACCCGCGTATGGCGCCAGCCGATGTATTCCACCGTGCCCTCGATCTGGTGGTCGGGCGAACGGATCCATTCGCCCACGGCAAACGGGCGATCCAGATAGATGGTGAGGCCGCCGAAGAAGTTGGCCAGCATGTCCTTGGCCGCAAAACCCACGGCGATGCCGCCGATCCCGCCAAAGGCCAGCACGCCGGACACGCTGAAGCCCAGGGTTTGCAGCACGACCAGGGCGGCGACGATGATGACCGTGAAGCGGCCAAGCTTGGACAGGGCATCGACAGTGGTACGGTCGATCGCATCTTCCATAGTCTCGTTGCGGGCGAGGATGTTGCGTGATGCCTGGCTGATCAGCCGCAGCAGGAACCAGGCCAGCGCGAGGATGATGATCGTGTCGCGGGTGGGCACGACAAAATCCATGACGGGTGTGCCGAGATGGCGGTGCACGATCTGGATGGCGAAGTTCGCGCCGGCCACCCACAGGATCAGCGTCAGCGGTTTGCGGGTGGCCTTGATCAGGGCATCGTCCCAGACCGAGGTGGTTCCCGACGCAATCTTTTCGATCTTGCGCAGCAGATGATAGGCGGCGACGTTGATCGCAACGATGGCGGCAATCACCATCAGGACCTGAGGGAGCCAGGGCTCGGTCAGAAAGGAAAAACCGAATTGCTGTACCAGATTATTCATAAGCAGGGTGCGGAGTGCGTTTGATCAATGGAATGGCGGGACACCTTATGAAGTGACGTTTATGGGCATTTCTGCACGTGCCAGGGATCGACACGGATGGAATGCCGGGTCCGGGAAGCATGGACAAGGATACCAGCAAGCCCGGACTGGGCTGACCGTGGCCCAATCCGGCAAGCCTTTCCGGTCGTTAAGGAGACACTAAACAAGCTAGCCTGCATTGTGGTTCGACAAGCCTGTCCTGAGCAACGACGAAGGGCTCTGATGAAACTACTAAGTATTGACTAAGCACGATGACCCTGTGCCAAGTCACTACTTAACCACGAACGAAATCAATCACTTGCCGTTTGTTCTGAGCTCGTCGAAGGACTTGTTCGGTGTCTCCTCAACAGAACGCAGGGCCTCCCTTCATGGTCCTGAACACGGGCTGTACGGCGTATCAATCTGGTTTGTTTGTACCATGCCGCGAGCATATTTTGACGGTACGCATGACGGCATCTGTCGCCTATGATTGCGCAGTTCAAAAATCCTGGCTTCAGCCTGTATGGCACGTTCTGCAACGCCCCTGACCGATAACCGTATTCGCCAGTCCAAACCGGCAGACAAGCCGACCAAGCTGGCGGATGGCGGTGGCATGTATTTGCTGTTGCGGCCGGATGGGTCGCGCTACTGGCGGCTGGATTACCGGTTTGACGGCAAACGCAAAACCCTAGCGCTGGGGGTGTACCCGGAAGTTTCGCTGGCCGTGGCGCGCAAACGGCGTCAGGCAGCCAAGGAGTTGCTGGCCAGCGGGCACGATCCCGCCTCGGTCAAAAAGGCGAGCAAGGCCATCCACAAGCAGATCTCGGTGGGAGATGAACAGGCCTATGCGCTGGCCATCATTGGCGAAGGCGTGTGGGATTGGGAACTGCACAGCGGGCGGGTTCGGCATAACGCGCAGTGGGCGCGCCTGATGGGGCTGGATGAGCAGCAGGCTTCCCACACCTGGCAGGAGGCACTTGACTGCCTGGCCGAGGGCGAGCGCGATGCGGTGATGCAGGCCATCCAGGACTGCCTGGCAGGCAGGGCTCCCTTCGAATACGAGCATCGTGTTGTGCATGCGGATGGCCGCGTGGTCTGGGTGCTGAACCGTGGCGAAGTGGTGGAGCGCGACGCCCACGGCAAGCCTGTGCGCATGGTGGGCAGCCTGCGCGAGATCACCGAGGAAAAGCGCGAGACGTTAATCATGCAGCGGCGTAATTCGTTGCTGCAAACGATTGCGGACGTGAACGAAATGCTGATGGCCGGTTTGCCCGAGCCGGAACTGATGTCGCGCATCTGCCAGCAATTGATTCGGGACGATCTGTTTTGCATGGCCTGGATCGGCATGCTGGACGAAGAGGGGGTGACGGTGCGGCCCGTAGCCGAGGCCGGCTTTGTGCAGGGTTATCTCGATCAACTGGATATCCGCTGCGATGCTTCACCGCAAAGCCAGGGCCCGACCGCAACCGCCATCCGCACGGGTATCACCGTCATCAATGACGACTCACGGAATAACCCGCAGTTTGCACCCTGGCGTGAGCGCGCACGCGAACAGGGATACGGTTCATCTGCCGCCACACCGTTGCGGCTTCATGGTCGGGTCGTGGGCGCGCTCAATGTGTATGCCGCCGAGCCGCACAGCTTTGGCCCGGACAAGGTCATGTTGCTGGAAAAACTGGCTACCGACCTTGGCATGGCGATTGGCCATCGCGCCTCACTGGTGGCGCTGCGCGAGAGCGAGGCGCGGTTCCGCTTGCTGCTGGATGGTTCACCCGAGGCTATTTTTGGCATCGACACGCAAGGCGTGTGCACCTTTGTGAACCCGGCCTGCCTCAGGATGCTGGGCTATACCGAGGAAGAACTGATCGGCCATTGTCTGCACCAGCTGATCCATCACACCCATCCGGATGGGCGGGCCTACCCGAAGGAGGAATGCAACGTTCGCCGCGCCACCCTGCAAGGCAGGCCTGTCCATGTCGACAGCGAAGTGCACTGGCGCAAGGATGGCACGAGTTTCCCGGTGGAGTACTGGTCGCAGCCCATGTATCGCAATGGCGAACTGGTCGGTGCGGTAATCAACTTCATTGACATCTCCGAGCGCAAGCGTGCCGAGGAAGCGCTGCGCGAAAGCGAAGCACGTTTCCGTGCCATGGCGGAGCAGTCCGCCGACTGGATCTGGTCCCTCGATTTGCACGGCCAGCGTACCTACAGCAACCAGCGCGGCGCGGCCAACCTTGGTCTGAGGGATGAGGAATTTCTTGCACGGGATTGTGCCAGCCTGCTGCATCCGGATGATCTGGCGCTGTTTCGGGAAACACTGGCTGCCGCCACGAACGCCAGGCAGGGATGGACGAACGTCGTGTTGCGCTGGCGGCATCGCAATGGCCAATACCGCATCCTGGAGTCCAATGCATCACCTCTGTTCGACGAAGCCGGGACATTGATCGGGTTTCAGGGCGTGGACCGCGACATTACCGAGCGCAGGCAGGCCGAGGAGCGTATCGAGTTCCTGGCGCACCACGATGCACTGACCGGTTTACCCAATCGAATCTTGCTGCGTGACCGTTTCGAGCATGCCGTGGCGGTATCCGAACGCACGCGGTCGCGGGTGGCGATGTTGTATATCGACCTGGACAATTTCAAGGTCGTCAACGACACACTGGGGCATGCCGCGGGCGATGAACTCTTGCTGGAAGTCGTGGCGCGCCTGTCGCATTGCACGCGTGAAAGCGACACCATCAGCCGCCAGGGCGGTGATGAATTCATTTTGCTGCTGAATAACATTTCGGATCTGGAAACGGTGGAACGGATAGCCAACGATATCCTTGCCCAACTGGCCGACCCGGTGGAAGTCAACGGCCATGTGGTCAATGCCGCCAGCAGTATCGGCATTGCGATTTTTGACGATGATGGCCGCGATTTCGACAGCCTGCTGCAAAAGGCCGATGCCGCGATGTACAACGCCAAGGAGGCCGGCCGCAACACCTATCGTTTCTATAACGAGCAGATGAACATGCAGGCGCATGAGCATTTGCTGTTGCAAAACCGCCTGCATCAGGCGCTGTTCCGGGCCGAGTTCTATCTGGTGTACCAGCCCCAGCTTGAAACAGGCACGGGCCGGGTCATTGGCGTTGAAGCTTTGCTGCGCTGGAAGAATGCCGAGCTGGGCGAAGTGGTGCCGGCGCGTTTTATTCCGGTGGCCGAGGAGTGTGGTTTGATCGTGCCGATCGGTGCCTGGGTGATGGAGGAAGCCTGCCGTCATGCGCAATCGCTGCGCCAGGCCGGTTGGCCGGAACTCACCATGTCGGTCAACCTGTCGGCCATGCAATTCCGGCGGGCCGGGCTGATCGAAACCATATCGGGTGCACTCGAACGAAGCGGCTTGCCAGCCCATCTGCTGGAACTGGAACTGACCGAATCCATTTTGCTGCAGGACGTGGAAAACAACCTGGAGATGGTGCGTCAGCTCAAGTCATTGGGCGTGCGGCTGTCGATCGACGATTTCGGCACCGGCTATTCATCGCTGAGCTACCTCAAGCGCTTTGCGGTGGACCGGCTGAAAATCGATCGCTCGTTCGTGCGCGACATCAGCACTGATCCGGACGATGCCGCCATTGTGCGGGCGGTGATCCAGCTGGCGCGCAGCCTGCGTCTGGGCATCATCGCCGAAGGCGTGGAAACGCAGGAACAACTGGCATTCCTGAGAGAGGAAGGGTGCGATGAAATGCAGGGCTTCCTGTTCAGCCGGCCCTTGCTTCCTCATGCCCTGAAGCTGTTCTTGCGCGATCACCTGGAGCGCGCCAGCCAGGCGGGCATCCCATCCACATTGTCCTGACGCACTCGCATTGTGTGCATTCCCACCCTATGCTGGGAGGGTCAGCGTCACTGTGAGGGGGCACCATGAGTCACAAACACGAAAGCCTGTTGCGTTCCATTTTTGAGGGGCCGGTCAGTGGCAATGTGCACTGGCGCGAAGTCGAGGCCATGCTGACGCATCTGGGGGCCAGTATCGAACCCCATCACGGTGCACTGTTCCGGGTCGAACTGAATGGCGTCGAGGGATTTCTGCATCATCCGCACAACAGCAACACCTGCAGCAAACAGGAGCTGCGCCATGTGCGCGACTATCTGTCGTCGGCAGGCGTGAGTCCGTCGCAGCTTCATGCCAGCCAACAATAAGCCGTACCGGAAGCTGCGCGCCGGCCTGTTGGCCGGGGTGCTGCTCGTGATGCCCGTGTGTTCCGCCGCCCAGACGGCTGGAACGGTCAGCGGCGACAAGGCCACCGACATGGTGGTGGACGTGGTGGTGATGCGGCCGCTTGGATTGGTGGCCACGGTCGTCGGGACGGTTCTGACGGTGGTCGCCTTGCCGTTCACCCTTCCCAGCGGCAGCGTGGAAGCTTCCGCGCATGAACTGATCGTCAAGCCGGCCGAATACACGTTCCAGCGACCGCTTGGCGATTTCAGCGGTAACACGGACTGAACTGTTTGCGCGGCTAGGCTAAGGAACCCCTGAACAAGTCCATGGTGTCATTCCGGCGAAAGCCGGAATCCAGTTCAATCAAGCATCTGGACCCCGGCGTTCGCCGGGGTGACGACTTGTTCAGGGGCTCCCTAATTCGCCGCTGGCGACCACATCACCCGCTTCATCCTCGGCAAGCGGCTCTTCGGTATCGAGCTGATGCTGTAACACCGCTAGATTGGCTTCCGAAGCGTCATTGCCTTCCTGGGCGCGTTTGATTATGCGCTCGCGCAACACTGCCACCGGCACCTGGAAATCCAGGATATGGAACGCCACGCCGTGTGACTGCGCCACGGTGCGCAGCAGGTCGCGCTGCCAGCGGGCCGTGAAGGTGGCATCGACGATGACCGGCCAGCCCGCATCGAGCACCTCGCCCGCCAGACGCGCCAGGTGGTGATAGGTCCGGCGCGTGGCATCAGCCGCATAGAGTTGCTCACCCACCCCGGAGTCGCTATGCGCCAGGGCATCCAGGCCAGCCAGCCGCTTGCGCTCGATGTCGGAACGCAGGCGGATGGCGCCGGGCGTCTGCATCAAGGTCCGGGTGACCGTGGTTTTGCCTGAGCCCGACAGGCCATGGGTGATATCCAGCCGCACGGGCAGGGCATGCGCTAAGGTGGCGGCCAGTTTCAGGATGGCGCGCGCCTCGGCACCGGCCGATTCGTGCGCGGGCCCGGTGGTTTGGCCGCCGCGCAGCAGGGCCACCTTGACGCGTACCAGCGCGCGATACACGGCGTAATAACGAAGCAGGGGCAGGCCGCCATGATCGCCGGTGTGTTCCAGCCAGAGGTTCAGAAACAGCCAGGCCCAATCCGCATGGCCATGCTGCAGCAGGTCCATGAAGCAGAAAGCCGCCTCGGACTGGATATCGATCCAGCGCAACTCCGGGTTGAACTCCAGGCAGTCGAATACCAGCAAGGCCTCATCCACCCAGGCCAGATTGCCCAGATGCAGGTCGCCGTGGCATTCGCGAACAAAGCCATTGCGTTTGCGCGCCAGCATGAGCGGTGTCAGGCGGGCATGCTCGGCCTCGCACCAGTCCTGCAGGGCAGCGAGCTGCCGGCGGTCGGCAGGATCGGTGAGCAGAGGCGCTATTTGCTGGAAGTTCTGTAATACGGGGTGCCATATTTTTTTGGGCTCCCCCCATGGGCTGTCAGCTTCCGCGTGAGCGCAGCGATGCAGGTGAAAATCCGCAACGGTCCTGGCGATGCTTTCGACCTGCTGCGCCGTCAGACGGTTGTTCGCGTCGAGTTGATCGAGCGTGGCCTCCGGCGGGAACTGGCGCATTTTCACGGCGTATTCAAATGCCATTCCGGCGCCGTTGATATGCGGCGCATCGGGGCTGCCCGTGAGTGACACCACATCCAGATAAATATCGGGCGCCAGACGCCGATTCAGTCGCACCTCTTCCTCGCAGGCAAACAGGCGCTTGTCGAGCGAACTGAAATCCAGAAAGCCGAGATTCAGCGGTTTCTTGATCTTGTAGGCATATTCGCCACTGAGCAGGATATGGGAAATGTGGGTTTCCAGATGCCGGACCGGCCCTGCCGGATGGTCATAACAGGCTGGATTGCTCAGGCTGCGGATCAGTTCAGGTAGATCGTATGGCAATACGGGCATCGCGATTTGGCCTCACCAGCCAGCATCAGGCGAAATACTGGCTGGGCGTGTGCTTGTTTAAGGAAACGCTGAACAAGTCCTTCGACAAGCTCAGGACGAACGGCAAGTGGTTGATTTCGTTCGTGGTTAAGTAGTGACTTGGCACAGGGTCATCGTGCTTGGTCAATACTTAGCAGTTCCATCAGAACTCGTCGAACCACAAAGCAAACCAATTGGTTCAGTATCTCCTTAATGAAAAAGGCTTACAAACTTGGGTGGCCTTCCTGGGCATAGGCCTTCTCGCGCTTTTCCTGGCATGCGAGGCAGCGCTTGGCCGTGGGGTAAGCCTGCAGGCGGTCGAATGCGATGTCGCTGCCGCAGTCGATACATATGCCGAACTCACTGTCCCTGACCCGCAGCAACGCGGCTTCGATATCCCGCATTTCCCGAACGTGCCGATCCAGTTGAGTCACGTTCAAATCGGCCAACGCATCGGCCATCGACTCGTCGCCGCTGTCCCCCGGTTCGTTGTTGAGCAGGTCGATCCGGTGCTGCTGGCCCGTGTTGTCCATCTCATTCCTGACCTCAATCAATAGCTTCTGGTAATCCTGCTTCAGCTTCATGATGAGCTGATCGAGTTGGGATTGCTTGAGTGCGGTCATCGGAACTCCTGTTCACTGGTGATTGAATGAATGCCAATCCATCTTTTTAGGATAGCAAGCTCTCATATCAATAGCGAACGTAATCCTGGATATGGATTGCCGGGGCGTATCCGAAGGCTCAGGCGGGGCTGCGCCCACGAATAAACGCCAGCACGGCCTCGGCCGGCAGGGGTTTGCTGAACAAATAACCCTGCATGAAATCGCATTGGTGCGAGGTCAGCAGCAGACGTTGCGCCTCAGTCTCGACACCTTCGGCAATGACAGTCAGGCCCAGGTTGTGGGCCAGCGCAATGGTCGCGGTGCAGATTGCCACGTCGTTGCTGTCGGTTTCGATATCGCGCACAAAGGACTGGTCGAGCTTGAGGGTGTGGATCGGCAGCAGCTTGAGATAGCTGAGCGAGGAATACCCGGTTCCGAAATCGTCAATTGAAAGCTGCACGCCCAGCTTGCGCAGTGCCTTGAGCTGGTTGATGCTGGATTCGGGATCGCGCATGGCAACCGATTCGGTGATCTCGAGTTCGAGGTCGGCACCGTTCAGCTGGTATTTCTCCAGCGCCTGCGCCACGTGTTCCAGCAACACGGGGGAATGGAGTTGGTGGGCCGACAGGTTCACCGCCATGGTGATGTCGTGCAGCCCGCCATCCTTCCAGGCGCGGAGCTGGCGGCAGGACTCGTCCAGCACCCATTCGCCCAGTTGCAGGATCATGCCCGTTTCCTCAGCAATCGGGATGAATTCCGCTGGAGAAATCAGGCCATCGCGCGGGTGGTGCCAGCGCACCAGCGCCTCGACTCCGATGACCCGGCCATCGCGGCTATCCAGCTGGGGCTGGTAATTCAGCACGAACTGCCGGTTTTCCACCGCCACCCGCAAATCGTTATCCAGCTTCATTCGCTTGATCGCAGCCTGGTTCATCTCGGCGGTAAAGAACTGAACGTTGTCGCGCCCCTGCTCTTTGGCGTGATACATGGCGGTGTCGGCATTCTTCATCAGGGTTTCGCCGTTCTCGCCATCGTTCGGGAAAATGGCGAGGCCCAGGCTCGCAGTTGAATGGATTTCGTTTTCGCCAACGTTGTAGCGTTGCGCCAGCACCTGGCAAATCTTGCCGGCCAGACGGGCGGCAGCGGTGACATCTTCCACTTCGGTCAGCACAATCACGAACTCATCACCGCCCAGGCGGGCGACGATGTCGCTGCTGCGCACGTTGTGGCGAAGGCGGTGCGCCACCTCGATAAGCAGGCCATCCCCTACGGCATGGCCCAGGGTATCGTTGACGGTCTTGAAGCGGTCCATGTCGAGAAAGATGACCGCCATCATGTGCTGCTCGCGATGCGCCATCGCCAGCGCCTGGTCCAGCTGATGCTGCAGGCTGAAGCGGTTGAGCAGGCCGGTCAGTGCATCGTGGTAGGCCAGTTGGCTGATTTGCGCCTCGGCTTCCTTGCGTGCGCTGATGTCGGTGAAGCTGGCCACGTAATGGGTGATCTTGCCATCCGGGCCGACCACAACCGAGATCGACATCCATTTCGGGTAGAGGGTGCCGTCTTTGCGGCGGTCGATCACTTCGCCCTGCCAGAGGCCTGTTTGGTCCAGTGCCGACCACATTTCAGCGTAGGTTTCATCCGGTGTCTGACCGGAAGCCAGGATGCGCGGGTTCACGCCGTAGACCTCGTCCTGGGTATAACCCGTCAAACGGGTAAAGGCGGGGTTCACCGCCAGAATGCGTTTGTCGCGGCCGGTGATCAGAATGGCCTCGCCGCTGTGCTCGAACACACTGGCGTAGAGCCGCAGCGTTTCTTCTGCATGCTTGCGCGCCGTGATGTCCTGCACGGTGCCGAGGGAACGCAGCGCTTTGCCTTGCGCATCGTAGATGGTCTCGCAACGTTCGTTTACCCACTTGATGCGGCCGTCTGGCATGCGCAGACGGTGGGTGATCTCGTAGGGAGCCCGGGTCTCCAGAGAAGTCAGGTAGGCCTGGTTGACACGATCATGATCCTCCGGATCAATGGCGTTGAGAAAGGCATCGTAGGAGGCATCGAACTGCGTCTGGTCGATTTCAAACAGACGGAAGGTCTCGTCCGACCAGGTCAGCCTGTTTGTCACCAGATCCAGTTCCCAACTGCCGACCTGGGCAATCCGTTGCGCTTCCTTGAGGCGTTGCTCACTTTCCTTGATGGCTGCTTCGGCCCTCTTTTTTTCAGTCACGTCGGTGCCGATGCTGACGATGAACTCCATCTCGCCATGCTCGTCGAGCAGCATGGCATTCGACCATTCGATCAACCGTCTGGTGCCATCACGGGCGACCCAGTGGTTGGTGTAAGTTCCAGTCAAGGCTTGTGGATTGTGGGTGAGCGCGCTGAATGCTTCCTCGCGCACGCTTACCTGCTCTTCCGGCGTCAGCAGGAAATCCCAGACAAAATGCCCTTCGACTTCTGCAAACGAATACTGCGTCAGTTGCTCGCAGGCAAGATTAAAGCGGCGGATGCGGCCTTCACGGTCAAGTACCACCACCAGGGCGGCAGCCTGATTGAGAATCGCATCCTGCAGGGCGGAAATCTCGCGCAACTGTTTCGATCGCGCCTCCACCTTGGCCTCCAGATTGTGCTGGGCATCGGCAAGCGCATCCGTCATGTGATTGAAGGCATGGGCCAGCCGGCCCAGTTCGTCGCGGCCTTCCAGATGGGCGTGTTGCGAGAGATTGCCCGCAGCGATGCGATCGGCTACCCGGGTGAGGTGCTGGATGGGGCGGGAGAATCTGCGCCCCAGAAAGTAGGCCGCGACAGCGGAAAGCAAAAGAAACAGCAGCAGCGCGAAGAGGGTGAGGTGGCGCAATTGAACTGCGGGTGCCAGCGCTTCTTCCGTGTCAACCTTCACCACCATGCCCCAGCCCAGAGCAGGCAGATAGCGCCAGGCGGTCACGCCTTCGATTCCGGCGTAATCGCGTAAGATGCCCCTGCCATGGTTGCCGGCCAGCGCTTTCAGTATCGCCAGTTCCTTGTTGGCGCGTGGAACCGGGTGGCGAAAGGCGGCGTTCTCGACATGCCGGAGCGGGGCGGTGAAAAAGGCGTTGTCACCGTCCTGATGCGCCAGCAAGGTTTCTCCGGTACGCCCCAGGCCGGTGCGGTCGGCCATGACCGCTTCCAGTTTGCCGAGATCAAGCTGCAAGGCCAGCACGCCGATTACCGCACCCTTGTCCAGTATGGGCGCCGTCAGAAAAGCAGCGGGGCTGTCTCCGGAAGGCGCATACAGTGCAAAGCGGCTGAGGTGGGTTTGCAGGGTTTGCAGCGTCAGCCCGAAGCTTTTCGCCAACTGGGTGTCCCGGTAGGGGCCATGCGTCAGGCTGGTGCCCAGATCGGATTCCTGCTCGATGGAAAACACCACGTTGCCTGCCGCATCGATCAGCAGCAAATCGTAAAAATCGTCGGCCCCATAGGTGGGGAGCAGGTTGTTGCGCAACTGATGGGCCGCAGCCCGGTAGGCGGGAGAATTCAATCCGCCCGCACGATAGGCGCGTTCCAGCACGACCAGTCCGTCGTGGACGATTTTTCTCTGGCTGAGCAAACGGGCGTCTGTTATCCGCTCGGACATGTAAATATCGATTTGCCAGGCCTTTTTATCCGCGATGGTGCTCATGTGATCCAGCACGGTTTCGCGCAGCGACGTTTCAAACGACGTCAGGTAAAACGCCGCCAGTCCGGCCAGCGGCAATACCGCTACCAGCAGATAGCTCAGCAACAAACGGATGGAAATGGAGAGTGCTTTCATGGCGCAGCTCCGGAGAGCCGGGATACCAGGTGCAGCCACTCGGTTCGCGAGCGATAGTCGGGAAACGGGGCCGGGCGCAGCGCAAGCTCCGAACTCCACACCAGATCGAACTGCCCGTCCGCGCGCGCCTTGCCGATATGCACCTGTTTCCACCTGTGCCGCGTGCTGCGATCTACTGCGGCAATGCCCGACGGCGCGGCGATGCTCTGCAGCAGCATGGTGCGGTTGACCTCATTCGGGTCGTCCGTACCCGCATCGTTTACTGCCTGGGCCCACAGCCGCACGCCGACATATGCGGCTTCGATCGGGTCGCTGGTCACCCGGTCGGTGCCGTAGCGCTTCTGAAAGGCGGCAACGAAGCGCTGATTGGCTTCACCCGGCAAATTCTGGAAATACCCCCAGACTGCGTAATGGTTGGGGTGAAAGACCCCGGACCCCATTGCTTTCAGGCCATCTTCAGCAAGGCTGAAAGACATGACCGGCACGGCACCGAGGCCAGCCTCATGCAGGGCGCGAAAAAAATGCGTATTGCTGTCGCCATTGATGGTGTTCAGTACCACGTCCGGTTTGAGTGCACGTATTTCGGCAATGACCGCGCTGAAGTCAGACTCGCCCAGCGGGCGATAGCGTTCTGCCAGCACAGTCCCGCGGTTGGCTTTCACCAGGTCGCGAACAATGAGGTTGGCGGTGCGCGGAAAAGGGTAATCCGAGCCCAGCAGATAGACGCGCTTGCCCAGCGTATCCATGGCCCAGCGCGTGCCGGGAATGATCTGCTGATTGGGGGCGGAGCCGGTGTAGAAAATAGCCGGGGATTGTTCCAGTCCCTCGTACTGGAGCGGGTAGAACATCAGATGGCGGCGTTTCTCCACCACCGGTTTCACGGCCTTGCGGCACGACGATGTCCAGCAGGCGAACAGGGCACTGACCTTGTCCGAAACGATCAGCCGCTCGGCTTCGGCGGCGCTCACCTGATCGTCCGAAGCGCTATCCGCAACCACCATTTCGACCCGGCGACCCAGTAGCCCGCCGGCCGCATTGATTTCCTCGACCGCCAATTGCACGGCGTCCACCAGCGGCCGTTCGCTTGCTGCCATGGTGCCGCTGAGGGAATGCAGCACGCCGATCCGGATCGGCGGGCTAAAAGAGGGCCGCAGCAGCAGGTAGCCCACCAGAGCGGTTGCCAACATGAAGATGAACAAAACCACGAAATGGCGACGGTTAACCATGGCTCGATTGTAACTGCAGGCAAAGCCTGCAATCGAACGGGCGTCGCTTGCGGGCATATTGAATCAATGGGTTAACCGGTTGAATGGTCAAAGTATCAGGCGTCAGCGTTCCGGTTTTTCAGTCATCAGGTCCTGCGCCACATCTCGCACCTTCTTGCGTTGCTGGCGCGCCTGTTCCTTGAGCATGTCAAAGGCCTGTTCCGCACTCTGGTTGTGCCGCTCCATGAGCAAACCGACTGCGGTGCTGATCTCACGGCTGTTCTGCAATGCGGAAATGAGCTTTTCTTCGCTTTGCTTTAACCCGGCCAGATCCTGCGCGCGTGCCAGGGCGGTTTCCAGCGTCGGGATGATGTGCGGAATATCAAGCGGCTTGACCAGATAGCCCAGCGCGCCGGCTTCCTGGGCCTCGCGCACGAAAGCCTCGTCATCGTAGGCGGTGAGGAACAGGAAGGGAATATCGCACTCGGCCAGACAGCGACCGAGTTCCAGGCCGGACTGGCCACGCATGCGTATATCCAGCACCGCCAGATCCGGCCGGGCTTTCTTGCACGCTGCTATGGCTTCTTCGGCCGAATCCGCCTCGCTCACCTGATAGCCCGCATCGCGCAGGCCTCGTGCCATGGAGCGCAGGATCAGCATGTCATCCTCGACGAGCAAGAGATGCGCATTTTTCATGATATTTGTTCTCCGCTGCTTGTTTTTATATTGCTTGTTATATTGGCTCAGCATACTCCGAAGCATGAATGACAGGCGCGCTGAGGACCAACTCGGCGTGGAGCATTACCCCGTCCTCGTATAAGTTTAGCTGGGCACCGTGTCGTGGCAATAGCGTGCGGATCAAATCCAGTCCGGTGCCGCAACCCGTTCCGGTCGTCAGATTGAGGTTGCCTGGCCAGGAATCACCCGGGTTGCTGATGTGGACCGTCGTCAGCTTGTCATCCCCGCTCAACGTGATAGTCACGCCCGTGCCGTCGGCATGCCGGCCATGCTTGAATGCGTTGTGGATCAGTTCGTTGAGGATCAGGGCGATGGTGACAGTCGCCCCGCTGTCGAGCCAGACATCGCCTGGCTGCGTATCCTGGATGGTCGGAGAATGGGGGACCAGGGCCATGGCGGCGGCGGCGTTGCTCACCTCGAGCAGCAACTCGCGCAGTTGCAGTTCCTGTTGCGGCAAGCGGCTCTGCAGTCCATGGATCACGGCAACCGTGTTGACCTGGGCGATGGCCGATTCGAGAGCAGGCTGGATGCCGGGATTCTCCGTGATGTGCTGGCGTAGCAGGCCGATGACCCCTTGCAGATTGTTCTTGATGCGGTGGTGGACTTCCCGCACCAGCGCATCGCGCTGGCTGGCTTCGTGAACCAGCCGTTCCTGCTCGGCCTGTTTGCTGGCCGTGACATCCAGAGCGGTGAATGTGACGCCCTGGGCAAGATCATCTTCCACGATGGGGGACGACGACAGCAAGATATGGATGACTTCCCCGTCCTTGCGAAGCCAGCGCGTCTCCACCGACCCGATGCCGTGCGTCTGGATCTGGCGGTATTTCTCCATTCCTACATAGTCGAAATCTGCCTGGGTCGGGTAGAGCATGCGGGCTGACTGGCCGACCAGTTCTTCTGTACGGTAGCCGGTCATGCGGACCATGGCTTCGTTGACTTCCTGGAAGACCCGGTGCACCAGCACGCCGATGCCCACCGGTGCGGCGCGCAGGATGCTGCGGTAGCGCGCCACACTCCGGTGCAGGGTTCGCTCGGCCTGCTTGCGCTGCGAGATGTCATGGATAAAGGCAAGCAGCTGCCCCCCCCTGGAATCAGGCCTGTAGTGGATGTTGATCTCCATATTGATCAAGCGGCCATTCTTGTGCAGGTGCTGCGTCTCGAAGCGATCCTGGCCGCGCTCGGTAATCAGCCGGATATGCTCGGCAGCCTGTTCGGGTGATTCCCTGAAGTCCAGATCGGCGATCGATAATTGCAGCAATTCCTCGCGGCTGTAGCCCATCATTCGAATATAAGCATCGTTGCAGTCCATGATCCGGCCCTGCGTGTCCAGCGCCAGGAAACCGTCCAGCGAGGCCTGGATCATGGTCCGATATCGCTCGTCATATTCGCGGCGGCGCGTCATGTCTTCGGCAATGCCGGCCATGCGATATACCTTGCCCTGCTCATTCCGGATCGGAAAGGTGCGCACCCAGAGCCAGCGTATGACGTGATCGCCGATGATGATGCGGTACTCCAGCTCGATCCCTTGCCGATGCTCGCGCTGCCACACAAAGGCCGCGGTCACCCGCTCCAGGTCGTCCGGATGAACCGCGCCGAGGAAGGCACGGGCATTCTGGTAAAGGCTGCTGACCGGCCTGCGGAACAGGGTTTCAAAGGCCGGGCTGATGTAGAGAAAACGGTCTTCTTCAAGATCGCGTATCCAGAATGCCTCGTTGATGTTTTCCGCAAATTGCTGAAAACGTTCGTTCGCTTCTTTCAGGTGCAATTCGGCAAGCTGTCGCGCGGTGATGTCGCGCGCTACCACCACCATCAGCGATTTTCCTTCAGCTGCGAACGGCCGCAAGCTGACTTCCACCGGAAATGTCGAGCCATCCTTGCGCTGATGCAGGGTCTGGATCGTCCCTGCGTCGGGCTGGCCGGACAGCACCCGATCGAAACGTTCACTCAGGCGGGTCCTGCTGAAAAGCGGCTTGATGTCATCCGGCCCGCGGGCGAGCAGCTCCTCACGGGTGTAGCCCAGGCTGGCGCATGCCGTTTCATTGGCGTCGATAAAGCGCATGGTTGCCGGATCGATCAGAAAGATCGCATCCGGCGCGCTTTCGAGCGCCATCCGGAAACGCTTTGCTGCCTGCTCGGTATGGCGATCCATGACCGCACGCGGATCGAGTTTTTGTTGCGCCACGGCCTGCGCTTCAGCCAGATGTGCCTCGCTGGCTTTCAGCCGGATGAGCAGGGCATGCCGGTCGAGTGCCGCCTCCACAGCGCGTCGCAGTTCCCGTTCGCTGAACGGTTTGGTCAGGCAGGCCGCTGGTGCGCGTTCGAGCAACGCTTCGTCGGTCGTTGCAGCCAGGTACAGGACCGGAATGTCGTAGCGCTCTAGCAGGATGTCTGCGGTCTCGATGCCATCCAGTTCACCGGGCAGGCCACACTCCATGAGCACCAGATCGGGGTGTTCCGCATTCGCCAGTGCGAGGGCCTCATGACCCGTCGCGACCGTGCCGATACATTGATAGTGGTTGGCGCGCAGCCAGTATTCCAGCAGGTAAATGGTGTCTGGATCGTCCTCGACAATCAGGATGCGGGCGTGGGTCATGGGGCTCTGGTGATCAGGGTGGAAGCGATTGCTTCCACGTTATAAAGACGGAAGTTTGCGGATGATTCTGGTGGATAAGGCCCGGATGACGCAAGGCTTGGTCGTTTGTGGTCTTGACGGTTTTGCTGCCGGATTTTAAAAATGACAAGCAGATCGACAAATATCGATTGGAAGCTATTGTTTTAAAAACGTAAATTTCAACGTACAATTCGTTCAACTAGCAGGTCCAACCCAAACCCCGTTGGAATATTTCTAGATTTATTAGAGAGTTCTATCGGCGTGTCTATTTGTTTTTCCTTACATGATGAAGCGCTTGCGGTCTGTGCCCTGCAGCAAGCCATACTCCAGTACAGGATCGGAGCCGAGGCATGAAGCGGCCGGATCATGTTTCGAAGCTTGCCGCTCAGTCGTCAGTTCTGGACGCGCACGAAATTGCCGAACGCAAGAATTTCCTCGAATTCACCCAGGCCGACAGCGATCGCCTGGGTAGTCTGCATAATCAGCTGGAGCCAGTAGGCTATGCCTTTGCTGAGTCGTTCTATGCCCATCTGCTTGAATTTGCGCCGTTGCGTCACCTGTTGCCGGATGAGCATTCTCTGGACCGGTTGCGGCGCTCCCAGTCTGAGTATTTCAGTCGACTGACCGCGGGCGATTATGGCGATGACTATGTGCTCAACCGGCAGCTGGTCGGCCAGGTGCATCACCGTATCGGACTCGAACCCAAGTGGTACATCGGCGCCTACCGCAAGTACTTGTCCGGCCTGATCCCGCTGGTATGGGAGCGGTGCGAAGGCGACCAGCAGCGCTTTCTCGAAACCTACGATTCCCTGATGAAGATCGTGCTGTTCGATATGGGACTGGCGCTGGACAGCTATTTCCAGGCTGACATGCAGGCCTTGCAGGAACTGAAGGATTACGCCGACCGGGTGATCTGCACCATGCCCAGTGGATTGCTGGTACTGGATGCACAGTTGCGCCTGCGCACCATCAACCTGGCTGCGCGTGCCTCGCTTGGTCTGGGCGAGACCGAACCGGTCATCGGTTGCGAACTGAATCAGCTGCTTGCCAATGAAGCACTGGCGATGCTGGCCGATGAAGTGCTGGACAAGGCGCAGAGTGCGCGTTCCCTGGTACTCGGTCCGCTGCCGGAACTGGGTGACCGTATCCTGGTGCTGACCCTGTCAGCCACGATGATCGACGAAGCTCCCGCCCTGATCATTCAGCTGCAGGACGATACCGACAGCATCAAGGCCGAACAGGTACTGGAGCGTTTCCGGGCGGCCCTGGATGCGACGGCGGATGCGATCTACCTGATCGATCGTGCCAGCATGCGCTTCGTCGACATGAACGAGTCGGCCTGCTCGGTTCTGGGCTATACGCACGAGGAACTGCTCGGCATGGGGCCGCACCAGATCAGGCCCGGATTCTCCAGGGAGGAACTGATACAGCAGTTCGATGCGCTTCTGGCCTCGCCTGCCAGGGCGGGGCATATTGAAACCTCGCACCAGCGCAAGGATGGCAGCACGTTCCCGGTGGAAATCATGCTGCGCGGATTCACTACCGGCGGACATTCCATGCTGGTAGCCGTGGCACGCGATATCAGTGCCCGCAAGCGGACCGAGGAAGCCTTGCGGGAAAGTGAGGAGCGTTTCCGCGCCACCTTCCGCCAGGCGGCAGTGGGAATTGCCCATCTGACGCCGGATGGACGCTGGTTGCGGGTCAATAAGAAGTTATGCGACATCCTGGGCTATACACAGGACGAACTGCTTGGCCTCCATTTCCAGGACGTGACCCACCCCGAGGATCTGGCGCGCAATCTGGATTTGCAGCAGCAGTTGCTGGACGGGCAAATCGAGAATTATTTGCTGGAAAAGCGTTTCGTGCAGAAGGGCGGCAGCGTGGCCTGGGTTGCGCTGACCCAGTCGCTGGTGCGCACCTCGGCGGGCGACCCCAAATACTTCATTTCGGTGATAGAGGATATTTCGGCCCGCAAACGCACGGAGGCCTCCCTGCTGCTGGCTCAGCGGGCGCTGGAGTCGAGCGGCAATGGCATCATCATTACGGGTTGCCAGTTGTCGGATAACCCCATCGTGTATGTCAATCCGGCTTTCGAGCGCATTACCGGCTACAGCGAGGCCGAGGTGCTGGGCCGGAACTGCCGCTTCCTGCATGGTGACGACCATGACCAGCCCGGGCTGCTGGTATTGCGGCAATCCATTGAGGCTTATGGCGAAGCCCGCGTGACCCTGCGGAACTACCGCAAGGACGGCAAACTGTTCTGGAATGAGCTGTTTGTGGCGCCGGTGCACGATGAATCAGGGATGATCACCCATTTTGTCGGGGTGCAGAACGACATCAGCGACCAGAAACGCGCGGAAGAAAACCTCCTGCACATGGCGACGCATGATGCCTTGACGGGGCTGCCCAACCGCAGCCTGTTGCAGGACCGGATCAGTCAGTCCATCAGCCATGCCGAGCGCATGCAGCGGGAGGTCGCTGTGTTGTTCCTCGACTTCGATCGTTTCAAGAACATCAATGACAGTCTGGGCCACGCGGCAGGAGATGCACTGATCAGCTCCATGGCAAGGCGATTACGCAGTGCGGTGCGTATGGTAGACACTGTGGCACGGGTGGGCGGTGACGAATTCGTGGTCGTGCTGACTGACATCGTCCGCAAATCCGATATCACGCAAGTGCTGTCCAATTTGATCGAAGCCATCATGCAGCCTGTACTGGTGGAGGGGCATGACCTGTCGGTAACCGCCAGCATTGGTATCAGCACCTATCCGCACGATGGCCGGGACGTATCAAGCCTGCTGAAGAATGCCGACACGGCCATGTATCAGGCCAAAGAGGCGGGACGTAATGCATTCCGCTTTTACGCGCAGGAAATGAATGCCGATGCGGTGGACCGTTTGCGTCTTGAAAATGACCTGCGCAGCGCCATCAAAAAGGGCGATGAGCTGACGTTGCATTACCAGCCGCAGGTGGACACCGTAACCGGGTGCATCGTGGCCGCGGAGGCGTTGTTGCGCTGGCACCATCCCAAGCATGGCCTGATTTCGCCGGTCGATTTCATTCCAATGGCAGAGGAAACGGGCCTGATCGTGCAAATCGGCGAGTGGGTGCTGCGCCATGTGTGCGCCCAGTTGCGCAGCTGGATCGAGGCCGGACACCCCGGCATCGTCATCGCGGTCAACCTGTCGCCGCGCCAGTTCCATCAGCCCGATATCGTCGAAATGATCGCTCGTGCCCTGAGCGACTATGACCTGCCGCCTCATTTGCTGGAACTGGAAATTACCGAGAGCAGCCTGATGCGCAATCCGGAAGAAGCCGCCATTCTGCTGGGTGAACTGAGCGAGATGGGGTTCAGGCTGTCGGTGGACGATTTCGGTACCGGCTATTCGAGTTTGGGCTATCTGAAACGCTTTCCACTGGATGCGCTCAAGATCGACCGTTCCTTCGTGGCCGACATCGAGAGCGATCATGACAGCGCTTCCATTGCGGCAGCCGTCATCGCCCTGGCCCACAGCCTCGGTCTGAAAGTGGTGGCCGAAGGGGTTGAACTGGACTCCCAGATGGAATATCTGCGCAGTCTGAAATGCGACCTTGCGCAGGGTTACCTGCTTGGCCGGCCGATGTCGGCGGATGACCTCGTGGCGTTTATGGAAAAACGCCCCTGTCAGCTCCACCCGACATCGTTACTGACGGCCCCTGATGGTTGAAATCCGGTTTGGCAGAAAGTGACGCTGTCGTGCGCGTGTTTTGAGCAGCTCATGCCGTGACCATCAGGCTTGCTCACGGGCCGGGTTTCCAGCCCCCGGTTTTTTGGCGAGCCGTTCCAGCCATCTCCAGACCTTGCCGCCAGGGACATCCTGCCCGCTGAGCAGATAACTCAGCACGTTGAAATTGTAGAGCCCCAGGGACTGCAGGTTGCGTGCCTGACGCTCGCCGCAGAAAAGCAGGCGATCTCCGGCCTGTAATCGCGTTTCCGGATCGGGCATGAGCGTTTCCTCATCCCCGCGCTTGAGCAGCAGGGGAATGCAGGCCAGTGCCTCGCTGCGGTTGGCTGGATGAGCCATGAAAGCCTGCAAGGGGATCGGCGTGCCGTCGCGCATGGCCTCCCAGACTGCCTCGGTCTGGCTGCCGGACAATTCCACGTCCCACACTTCCGGTACCGTATGTTCCAACACGGCGGCAATGCGGCTGATCAGCACATCGACCCAGGCATCGTCCTGCGCCCGAATGAGGTTGAAAAAGCGGGAGAGCAGGGGAGTGGTGAGCAGCGACAGGAACTCATGGGCAACAATGCTCGAAGGCTGCATGGTGACGCTGGCCTGGAAGCTTTGGAACAAGGGTGCATTGGCATGGCGGTTCTGGCGCAGCACGGTAAAGAGGCCGGGATTGAGTTCGCGCGCGGTCATGGCAATCGACAGGTTGTTGATGTCGTTGTCCGTGCCGGCAACGATCCCGACCGCCTGATCGACGCCGGCTTCCAGCAGGGTCCGGGCTTCGGTGCCGTTGCCGACGATGCAGTCGTTGCAGCCGGTTTCGTCCGGCGTGGCTTCCACCACCACCAGTTCGATGCCGACCTGCTTCAGGTGATGGGTGATGGCCTTGCCGAAGCGCCCGTAGCCACACATCACCCATTTCCCGCGGGGCGGTTCCAGCGGCTCGGCCAAGGGTTCGCCCGGTACACCTGTCAACCATTCGTACAACAGATGGTGACCCGGTGAATTGACCGCCATGGCGAGATGCTCGCCAAACACCTCGAACGCGACCACCACTTCATCCGTGCCAAACGAGGCCATGTTGGCTGCCGTTTCCAGGGTGTCGGCCCGGCACAGCACGGATAACTCCGGGCGCAGCAGCTTGACCGTCACCGCGACGCTCAGATTCGCCCGGTCGTCATTGGTGAGGGCGATGACACCGGCACAACAGGGGTTGAGCAGGCCCGCCGCGAGCAGGTTTTCCGGCAGGCTGGCATCGGCGGTGAGCGCGGGGATATCCAGGTGGTATTGCCCCAGTTCCAGGGTACTGACACGCTCCGGATCGATGTCGAGCACCACCGCCTGCTGGTTGCGGCTGTCCAGCGCATGCATGAGCAGCGTGCCGGTCTCGCCGCAACCGGCGATCAGGTAAAAAGGCTGGCGCAGATGCCTGATTCTGGCCGAAAAACGGTTGTGCCGGGCCGCGCGCAACAGCGCCGGGTCCTGCAGCAGGCTAAGGATGGAACCGATGCTGTAGAGCCAGACCGTGACCGTCAGATAGATGACGACGGTGATCCAGACACGCTGGGCCTCGCTGAACGCGCCCGGCAATTCGCCAAATCCGATGGTGGTGGCCGTATACGTGACCACATAGAAGGCACGGAAGAAATCCATGGGCGGCGCAGGCTTGCCTGCGGCGTCCACGCCCGGCACCAGCGTCAAGCCCAGAATGGAAATTGCATGGCTGATGATCAGGAAGATCAGCGGCGTCCGCATGCGCCGCAGGATCATGAACAGCGTGTTGTGCATCTCAGCGCCGGAACATCACGGTTTCCACCAGCAGCATGATGACCGACAGGATGTTGGCAGCCAATGCGCCGGCAGACAGGGAAACAATGCTGGCGGTGGCGTCAGGCGTGAGGCCTGTCGCATCGATGTGGACTGCCAGAACCCAGACCCAGGCGGCCGCCAGCAATCCCAGATCCGCCACCAGGCTGCTGGCAAGATGAATTGCGCCGATCTGTGTGCGCTCACCGAATTTCAGTACCGTGGCGATGAGATTGATGACGATGGCAAAAAACAACTCGTATATATGGTGGTGCGCAGGATTGTCGATATCGCCGAGCACGAAGCCAAAGTTGAGCGTCATCGCCAGGATGATGAAAAAACCGAACACGACTTTTTCAAGGTTCATGAGTAATCCGTCAGGTATGGGAATGGAGGGAAGGTACAGCAGACGCCCTGCCAACGGCAACCCTCGGAATCAGGTGCCGAGTGGCCGAGTTTTATCCTTGCATTTAATGTAATGGGACATATTGGATCGGCACAATGGGCACGCTATTGAGACGGCCAGGTAATGTTTGAGCCTCATGATGTTTTTCGCGTTTCCCTGGGTTGGTCTGTCCATTGGGCCGTCTCAATAGAACGCTGTTTTTAATGCTTGTTGATTCGGCCTCCCGCGCTGTTTCATCCCCCCTCGGCAAGCCAGGCTTCTGTGCCACTTCAAACTTCATCAGGCCGAATCAATAACTGCCGCGATGGATTTCCATGGGCTGCAAAGGAGGCTACGCTCAATTAAAAGAAGAATTTAACGTGTGCAAGAGTTGGGGACGAGAAATATGACGCTAGAATGCGAATCGCGGCGCTGATCTGGATAATAAGGCCTGTTGTAACGTTGGAAAGGCTGCCAGGCCAGGCCTGCATTTCTACAGATCCAAAGCGGGTTCACCTTGTATTTGCTGCCATGAGTTCCCGTATTCTTTCGTTTATTCGTGTTTTCGATAAATCTACGCATAGAGTCGCATCTTGAACAATTTCGGATCCGAACTTGACTAAGCCCTCTCTTCACCGCGCCTGCTTTGCTATCCGTTGGGTGACAGGACTGGTGCTTGCCGTGGTCATGGGGGCGGTTTTCGCTGGCGCCTGGTTTGTGCCTGAAGCCTTGCGGGCCAACATGCCGATATTGTCGGGCATGGGCCACAACACCGCCATTGCGCTTGCACTGGCGGGCATGGCGCTGCTCCTGCCGCGGCAACGTTGGTGGCTGGGTGGGCTGGTCGCTGCTATCAGCGCGGCGGTGTTGCTGCAATATCTGTTTGCGTGGCGGCCGCCCGATGGTGTCTGGCGCATCGTGCTCAATGTCGACGGGCGTGGTTCGTCATGGACC
>JAIOJU010000098.1 GCA_019911765.1 Thiobacillus sp. | reverse complement strand
GCCTGGGTTCGCCTGTTCCGCTGTCGTCGGTTGCGGCGGTGGAAACCGCACGCGCACGCGCCAGCAGCCTGGCTTCGTCCAACGGCCAGCCGGCGGTGATTCTGGCTGTCACCAAGAAGAGCAAGGTCAACACATTGGGGCTGGTGGCCGACATCAACCGCTACATTGCCGAACGTGCGCCCTCGCTCAAGCCGGGAGGCTATACGCTGATGCTGTTCGACGACCAGACGGTGCCGACGCAAAAGGCGATCGGCGTAATGGAAACCAATGCCCTGATCGGGCTGCTGGTGGTGCTGGGTATGTGCTGGCTGTTTCTCGGCACACGACTGGCCCTGCTGATCGGCCTGGGCATCCCGTTCTCGCTGGCGGGTACCTTTGCGGTGCTGTATGCCTTTGATTTCACGTTGAGCATCCCGGTGCTGCTGGGCATCGTGATCTCGCTCGGCATGCTGGTGGATGACGCCGTGGTGATCACCGAGGCGATCTATTACCGCATTGCGCGGGGCGCCGACGCGCTGACTGCAACCGTCGGATCCATCCGCGAAGTGGGGCTGCCGGTGCTGGCGGCGGTGTCTACCACCATCGCCGCCTTTCTGCCGCTGATGCTGATGCCCGGCATCGTCGGCAAGTTCATGCTGCTGGTGCCGCTGGTGGTAACGCTGGCGCTCGCCATCAGCCTGCTCGAAGCCTACTGGATGATGCCGGCGCACGTGGTCGGCCTCAAACTCAATTTCAGGCGCCCCACCCGCCTGCAGCCACAGCGCGAACACTACACCCATCTGCTGCGCGTCAAATACACGCGCTTGCTGGTGCGCCTGATGCGTCATCCCTGGGTGAGCGGACTGGTGGTGCTGGCCCTGTTCGTCGGCGCGGTGGGGCTGGTGGCGAGTGGTGCGGTGCGCACGCAGTTCTTTGCCTTCGATCCGATCCGCCTGTTCTACGTCAACATCGACATGCCCAGCGGATCGGCCATCGATGTGACGTTGCGCGAAGCTGCCAAGGTCGAAACCGTGGTGCGCCGCCATCTCAAGCCAGACGAGGCGCGCGGGGTGACGTCTTACGCAGGGGTGAAATGGACCGACACCGAGCCGCTGTACGGCGACTCATATGGCCAGGTCAGCGTATCGCTCAACCCGCGTGACGAGGACATGCGCGAGGTAAGCGAGGTGGTGGAAGCGATGCGCCGCGATGTGGAAACCCTGCCCAGTATTGGCAAGCTGTCCTTCACCCAGCTGTCGGGCGGACCGCCCGCGGCCAAGGCGATCAAGCTACGGCTGTTGGGTGACAACGTCACCGAATTGCGTAGCGCAACGCAGGAATTGAAGCTTGCAGTCAGCAAAATTGACGGCACCCGCGATGTCACCGACGACGACCTGCCGGGACGCCCGCAGCTGGTATTGCAACTCAATGCCACGGCACTGAAGCATGCCGGCCTTGATGCGGCGACGGTGGCACGTCTGGTCCGCCTGCACACCGAAGGCGAGATCATCGCCGAGACCCGCAGCCAGGGCGACAAGATCGAGGTGCGGGTACGCGGTGCCACACCGAATCAAACCGATGCCAACGGCAATCAGCTGGTCGACATCCAGCAACTGCTGGCCGACCCGGTGGCACTGCCGGATGGCGGGACCACGACGCTGGGCGCGCTGGTGCATTCCGACACGCGAACGGGCTCGGGCGGCATCAAGCATTACAACCTCAAGCGCGCGATCACCATCGAATCCGACCTCGACAAGACCCGCATCGACACGGTCGCGGCCAATGCACAGATTGCCGAATTGTGGGCGACGATGAAGGCACGCTACCCGAATACGCGCATCGACTTTACCGGCGAACTCGACGATATCAACGAAAGCCTTGATGCAATGAAGATGCTGTTCCTGCTGGGCGTCGGCCTGATCTATCTCATTCTCGCCGCACAGTTCCGCTCCTACTGGCAGCCGCTGCTGATCTTGCTGACCGTGCCGATGGCGTTTACCGGCGTGGTATTCGGGCTGTTCATCACGCAGAATCCGCTCAGTCTCTACACGCTGTACGGGGTGATCGCACTCACCGGCATTGCGGTCAATGCTTCCATTGTGTTGATCGACGCGGCCAACGCGCGGCTGCAATCCGGCATGAGCCTGATACACGCCACACTCTACGCCGCACGCCGGCGCGTGGTGCCCATCATCATCACCACCGCTACCACCATCGGCGGCCTGTTTTCGCTCGCAGTCGGGTTGGGCGGAAAATCGTTGATCTGGGGGCCGATGGCGGCCAGCCTGGTGTGGGGCCTGCTGGTTGCCAGCACCCTCACCCTGTTCACCATGCCGACGCTGTTCCGGCTGGCGATGCAGATTGGTCCCAGCTTGCGTAGCGGCATCGGGCGCAAGCTGAGCCGCTCAACGGCCAATTGACCGGATGGCCGGCATGCTGGATCCACGTAGTCTGCTGGTGGAGTCGTTTCACGCTGCGGTCGCCGCAGCGGACCCGACCCGCATCCTGCCGCCTCATTTGCCACCGCCACCGCGTGGCCGGACGCTGGTGGTGGGCGGCGGCAAGGCCGCGGCCAGCATGGCCGCCGCCGTCGAAACGCATTGGCCGGCCGAGGCCCCCTTGTCCGGCCTGGTGGTCACCCGCTATCAGCACAGCCTGCCCACGCGCCGAATCGAGATGCTCGAAGCCAGCCATCCGCTGCCTGACGGTCGCGGCGAAGCGGCCGCCTTGCGCATGCTGGACATGGTCGACCAGCTGGGCCCGGACGATTTGCTGCTGGCGCTGATTTCCGGGGGCGGCTCCAGCCTGCTCGCCGCCCCCGTGGAAGGCGTGACGCTGAAGGAGTTGCGCCAGGTCACCAAAGCCCTGCTGCATGCCGGCGCAACCATCCACGACATCAACACCGTGCGCAAACACCTGACGCGACTATCGGGAGGGCGACTGGCGCAGGCGGCGCATGGTGCACACGGACTGGCGCTGATCATCTCCGATGTGGTCGGCGATGATCCCGCGACCATTGCCTCCGGGCCCTGTGCCCCCGACCCGACCTGCTGTGCCGACGCGCTTGAACGATTGCAGCGATTCCAGATTCCATTGCCGGCAGGCATCAAGCATCATTTGCACACCTGTGCTGCGGAGCAGATTCCCGATACGCCAAACCCGGGCGATCCCTGCTTTTCGCGAATGGAAAACCGCGTCATTGCGACAGCACAAGTCAGTTTGAAGGCGGCGGCCCGCTACTTCGAGCAGCAGGGCATTCCAGCCCTCGTGCTGTCAGACAGCGTCAGTGGCGACGCACAGGCAGTGGCCCGTCAGCATGCAGCCCTGGTGCATGCCCTCCGGAATCAGAAACCACTGGCCTTGATATCCGGCGGCGAAACCACCGTCACGCTATGGCCGCAGCATGGCCGGGGCGGCCGGAATACCGAATATCTGCTGGCACTGGCGCTGGCGCTGGAAAACACCCCCGCCTGGGCGATTGCATGCGATACCGACGGCATCGATGGCAGCGAAGACAATGCGGGCGCGGTGATCAGCCCGGACTCGCTTGCACGGGCACATAAGCATGGTTTGAACGCGGCTGAAAAATTGGCGGCACATGACAGCCATGGTTTTTTTGCCGCATTGGGTGATCTGGTGTTGAGTGGCCCGACCCGAACCAATGTGAACGATTATCGGGCGCTGTTGATCGGCCTGCCCTAGCGCATTGTCTGCGTTGTCACAGGCTTAATTCAAACGCTGCACTTGAACCGGATCCCCCACCTTCAAACCAAAAGCGGCCGCAGCACTGCCCCGGTTCACCGCCAGTTCCAGCAAACCCACGCTGTTGAGGTACCAGAAACCCTCACCCTTGGCGACGAAGCCATAGCTTTCACTGTGCCTGAATAACGCACCTGCAGTGCTGACTCGTGCATCCTTGCCGACGCCACGTATGCCAGTCCAGACATTGCCGTAATGATCGACGTACACCACCCGTGCCAGATCACCCGCATCGAATTCAACCTTGAGCTTCGGGATTTCGGTTAATTGGGCTTCCGGAAATTCGCCTCGGGCAATATCCGCCGCAATCAAGGCGAACAGATCGCGACCGTGGAAGGTCGCCGACAGGCCTTCAGGTTGCCAGGTAATGCGCCACAGCCTGATATCGGCATGCCGTGCAGCTACTACCGACAGCAACCCGTTATCCGGACCGACAAACCAGTGGCCACCCGCTTGCACCACCACGGCATCGCGGGGTGTGCCCACACCCGGATCCACCACGGCCAGAAACACGCAACCAGGTGGAAACGTTGATGAAAATGCAGCCAGCAGGTGTGCTCCGGCATGGGCATTGAAATCCGGAACCTCATGCAGCAAATCCACTACTGTCTGGTCAGGTGCGCGTACGGCAATACGTGCCTTGACCTGCCCCACATACGGGTCAGACAAGCCAAAATCAGTGAAAAGAACGATCACAGGCGGCACCTCACCGGGAAAGGACATGCACTATGCATGACAGCGGCCACTCCCGGCAAGGCAACCACACGCGTTCAGCCAGGGAAGGCTGAACTTCACAAATCCAACGCACATGAAAAAAGCCGGGAAGAACCCGGCTTTTTAATTCATGCAGATGCTGAAAACTTACTCGGCATCAACAGGAACGGTATCGGTATCAGGGCGGTCAACCAGTTCAACCAGCGCCATCGGTGCATTATCCCCTTTACGGAAACCAAACTTCAGAATGCGCAAATAGCCACCGGGACGGGTCTTGTAACGCGGGCCCAATTCGCCGAACAGCTTGACGACCGTATCACGGTCACGCAGACGATCGAATGCCAGACGATGATTCGCCAGGCTCGGCTCCTTGCCCAGGGTGATCAGCGGCTCAACAAAGCGGCGCAGGTCTTTAGCCTTGGGCAGGGTGGTCTTGATCACTTCATGCTTCAACAGCGAGTTGGTCATGTTACGGAACATGGCCAGACGATGGCTGGTGGTGCGATTGAGTTTACGATTTGACTGACGATGGCGCATGGCAATTCCTTTAATTCAGTATTCTTGGGCTAGGCCGCCAGCCATGGCGACCCGCACTTTATTGTGGTGTTGGTTAAATGATTCAGGGGCGCTCAAGACCAGCCGGTGGCCAGTTTTCGAGTTTCATTCCCAGCGACAGGCTCTTGGAAGCCAGCACGTCCTTGATTTCGTTCAGCGACTTGCGGCCCAGATTCGGGGTACGCAGCAACTCCGATTCAGACCGCTGAATCAGATCACCGATGAAATAAATATTTTCGGCTTTCAGACAGTTAGCCGAGCGTACGGTCAGTTCAAGATCATCAACCGGACGCAGCAACAACGGATCAACCTGGGGCGAACGCGGCGATTCGGATTCGGCAGGTGTTCCTTCCAGATCGGCGAACACGGACAAATGGTTCACCAGAATACGGGCGGCCGTACGCACAGCCTCTTCCGGCTCAACCACGCCATTGGTTTCGATATCGATCACCAGGCGATCCAGGTCCGTACGCTGTTCGACACGCGCACTTTCAACCGAGTACGCCACACGGCGAACCGGGCTGAACGATGCGTCAACCAGTATGGAACCCACCGTACGCGTTTCATCCGAAACCTTGCGTGCAGTAGCGGGCTGATAACCACGGCCGCTTTCGACCTTGATTTCCATATCCAGCTTGCCACCCTTGGTCAGGTGCGCGATCACGTGGTCCGGATTCAAAATCTCCATGTCATGGCCGATTTCAATATCGCCAGCGGTCACGATGCCTTCACCCGACTTGGATACTTTCAGAACAGCCTCGGATTTTCCGTGCATCTTGAAAGCAATGCCTTTGAGGTTCAGCAGGATGTCGACGACATCTTCCTGAACGCCCTCGATGGTGGAGTATTCGTGAACAACACCACTGATGCTGACTTCGGTTGGCGCATAGCCGACCATGGAAGACAGCAATATACGACGCAGTGCATTTCCGAGCGTATGGCCGTAGCCACGCTCGAAGGGCTCCATGATGACTTTGGCATGCAGCGGGGAGGCACGATCAACCTCCACAATACGCGGCTTGAGAAATTCCGTAGCGCTTTGCATAGAGTGCGATTCCTTAAGACTGACCCAGCTTATTTAGAGTACAGTTCGACGACCAGCGATTCATTGATGGTCGACGGCAGTTCGGAGCGTTGCGGTGCTGCCTTGTACGTTCCCTTGAGCGCCTTGGCATCCACCTCGACCCACTCGGGATAGCCACGCGAAGCCGCGGCTTCGGCTGCAGCCTTGACGCGCAGATGTGCCTTGGCTTTTTCGGAGACCTCGACCACATCACCCGCACGAACCTGATAAGACGGGATATTGACGCGACGGCCGTTCACCGTAATACCGTTGTGACGGAGAATCTGGCGTGCTTCGGTACGCGAGGCACCAAAGCCCATGCGATAGCAGACAGAATCCAGACGCGATTCGAGCATCGACAGCAGGTTCTCGCCGGTCACGCCCTTGCGGCTGTCTGCGCGCTTGTAGGTCAGGCGGAACTGGCCTTCCAGCACGCCATAGATACGGCGGATTTTCTGCTTTTCACGCAGCTGCACACCATAGCCGGACAAACGCGCACCGCTCTTCTGGCCATGCTGGCCCGGCGCATAGGCACGGCGTTCAATTGCACACTTGTCAGTAAAGCATTTTTCACCCTTGAGGAAGAGCTTCTCGCCTTCACGACGACACTGACGGCATTTGGGGTCAAGATTACGAGCCATGATTTACCCTAGAATTAGATACGACGCTTTTTGGAGGGGCGGCAACCGTTGTGCGGGATCGGGGTGACATCCGAAATCGCGACAATCTTGAAACCCAGCGCATTCAGCGCCCGCACCGTGGATTCACGACCCGGGCCCGGGCCCTTGATGCGCACTTCCAGGTTCTTGACACCGTATTCCTGCGCCATTTTTCCAGCATTTTCAGCTGCAACCTGCGCCGCAAACGGTGTGGATTTGCGAGAACCTTTAAAACCCGCGCCACCGGCGGTCGCCCAGGACAGAGCATTACCCTGGCGGTCGGTGATCGTCACAATAGTGTTGTTAAAAGAGGCATGAATATGCGCAATTCCTTCTGCGACATTCTTCTTGACCTTTTTACGGACGCGCGTTGCTGTTTTCGTTGCCATGTTTAACCTTTATTTCCTGATGGCCTTGCGCGGACCCTTGCGAGTGCGCGCGTTTGTACGGGTACGTTGACCCCGTACCGGCAAGCCCTTGCGATGGCGGAAGCCGCGATAGCAGCCCAAATCCATCAAGCGCTTGATGTTCATGGTAATTTCACGGCGCAGGTCGCCCTCGACCGTGAACTGGGCCACGCCCTCGCGCAAACGCTCCATATCCGTTTCGGACAGATCCTTGATTTTTGCAGACTGGGCGATGCCCGTAGCCTCACAAATCTTGGCGGATCTCGTTCGTCCGATGCCGTAAATAGCGGTTAACGCAATAACCGTGTGTTGGTGATTCGGGATATTAACCCCAGCAATACGAGCCATTCGCAGAGCCCCAAACGCAAAACAAAATATTATAACACACCAACCTTGTTTCAGGTTGGCTCGATTTCAAACTAAACGCTGTACCAGATCAACCCTGGCGCTGCTTGTGCCGTGGGTCATCGCAAATCACGCGGACAACACCTTTGCGGCGGACAACCTTGCACTTGCGGCACATTTTTTTGACTGAAGCCTGTACTCTCATGGTTTTCTCCATTTACTCACCGCCAGCTGGCTGACGGTCAAATTCATTTCGCCCTGAAAACAATCCGACCTCGGGTCAGGTCATACGGCGTAAGCTCTACTGTCACTTTGTCGCCGGGAAGAATTCGGATGTAGTGCATGCGCATTTTTCCCGAAATATGGCCCAGCAACACATGTCCATTTTCCAATTTCACGCGAAATGTTGCGTTAGGCAGGTTTTCAACGACTTCCCCCTGCATCTGTATGACATCTTCCTTAGACATCAACGCCCCACTAAGCCATTCTTGAAATTGGCTTTCTTAAGCATGCCCTCATACTGATGAGACATGACATAAGCCTGAACCTGTGCCATGAAATCCATGGTCACGACAACAATAATCAGCAAGGATGTGCCACCAAAATAGAACGGCACATTCCATTTCAAAATCAGAAACTCCGGCAACAAACAAACCAAAGTAATGTAAAGCGCACCCACCAGTGTCAGCCGGGTCAGAATCTTGTCTATATAGCGGGCGGTCTGCTCACCCGGTCGAATGCCAGGAACAAATGCCCCGCTCTTCTTCAAGTTATCTGCAGTTTCCTTGGGGTTGAATACAAGGGCCGTATAGAAAAAGCAGAAGAAAATAATCGCCAACGCATACAGCAACACATAGACTGGTTGCCCGGGGGCCAGCGTCGAACCAATGTCCTTCAGCCAGCCCATGTTATTGCCACTGCCAAACCATCCCGCCAAAGTCGCCGGAAAAAGAATAATGCTGGAAGCGAAAATGGGAGGAATCACACCAGCCATATTCAGCTTCAGCGGCAAATGGGAGCTTTGGCCACCCACAACCATCTTCCCGACCTGGCGCTTGGCATAATTCACCAGGATCTTGCGTTGACCGCGTTCAACGAACACAACCAATGCCGTAACCAAAATCACTGCAACAAACAACATCAGCACGAGCGGGATGGAAAACGCACCCGTGCGCGTCAATTCAAGCGTACCGCCGATCGCATGCGGCAAACCCGCCGCGATACCTGCAAAGATAATGATCGAAATGCCATTACCCAAACCGCGCTCTGTAATCTGTTCGCCCAACCACATCAGGAACATGGTGCCGGCAGTCAGCGTTACGACTGCAATCAACCGGAAACCAAAGCCAGGATCCAGCACCAAGCCAGCCTGCGACTCAAGTGCAATCGCGATTCCCAATGCCTGGAACAAGGCCAGGAAAAGCGTCCCATAACGTGTGTACTGCGTAATCTTGCGCCGTCCTGATTCGCCTTCCTTCTTGAGCGCCTCAAGCTTGGGCGAGACGGTGGTCATCAATTGCACGATGATCGAGGCCGAAATATACGGCATGATCCCCAATGCGAATACGCTAAAGCGCGACAACGCACCGCCAGAGAACATGTTGAACATGCCCAAGATGCCGGTTGACTGAGACTTGAACAGCTCATCAAGCACCAGCGGATCAATACCGGGCACCGGAATAAAAGTGCCAATCCGGTAAACGATCAAGGCGCCCAGCAAAAACAGCAAACGACGCTTGAGGTCACCAAATTTGCTCAATCCGGTTCTAGGCGTGGCCAAAGTGCGTTCTCCGCAGTCTTAATCGGCGATCGTGCCGCCAGCTGCCTCAATCGCAGCCCGCGCACCCTTGGTCACAGCAACACCACGCAGCTTAACTGCCTTACCGATCTCGCCGGACAGATAAACTTTTGCCGATTTGGCCGAAGCCTTCACAATCCCGGCCTGTTTCAAAACCAGAATATCGATTTCATCCACGCCAACGCCAGCCAGCTCATAGAGTCGGACATGTGCTGTATCAGCCTTGGTCAACGACACAAAACCGCGTTTCGGCAGGCGGCGGTGCATCGGCATCTGGCCGCCCTCAAAGCCCACCTTGACGTAACCACCCGAACGGGATTTTTGTCCCTTGTGGCCACGGCCGGCAGTTTTACCCAGGCCAGATCCAATACCACGACCTACGCGACGCTTTTCTTTCTTTGCGCCGTCAGCCGGTTTGATGTTATTCAGTTCCATTTAAGCCTCGCACTTCACCAGATAGGCGACCTTGGTAATCATCCCGCGATTTTCTGGTGTATCCAGAACTTCAACCGTGTGATGCATACGACGCAACCCCAAGCCGCGCACGCAGGCGCGATGAGCCGCCTTCGTACCAATCAGGCTCTTGGCCAGCGTCACCTTGATTTTTTTCTGCTCGCTCATGACTTACCCCGTGATGTCTTCAACAGACTTGCCGCGCTTGGCAGCAATATCGGACGGCGTGGACATTTTCATCAGGCCGTCGATCGTTGCACGTACGACGTTGTAAGGATTGGTCGAACCCAGGCACTTGGCCAGAACGTTCTGCACCCCCATAACCTCGAACACGGCACGCATTGCGCCTCCGGCGATAATCCCGGTACCTTCAGACGCCGGCTGGATCAGCACGCGTGAAGCGCCATGCTGGCCCACAACCGTATGGTGGAAGGTGCCGCTTTTCAAGCTGATTTTAACCAGCTTGCGACGCGCCTCTTCCATGGCTTTCTGCACGGCAACCGGCACTTCGCGGGACTTGCCCTTGCCCATGCCGATACCGCCTTCGCCATCGCCAACCACGGTCAGCGCTGCAAAACCCATGATCCGTCCACCCTTCACCACTTTGGTGACACGGTTGATCGAAATCATCTTCTCACGCAAGCCGTCGCCGCGTTCTTCGTTACTAGTAGGTGCTGTACGGGCCATCTTGAGTCTGCCTCGTTAAAATACCAAACCGCCTTCGCGGGCTGCTTCAGCCAGGGCTTTTACACGCCCGTGAAACTTGAATCCAGCACGATCGAAAGCTACTTTTTCAATACCCAGGCCCTTGGCTTTTTCTGCCAGGCGCTTGCCAACTGCCGTAGCAGCAGCAATGTTCCCGCCATTTGGTACCTGGGCGCGCATTTCCTTGTCGTTGGACGACGCGCTCGTCATCACCGTGCCGCCATCAGCAGAAATAATCTGTGCGTAGATGTGGCTGTTAGTGCGGAGGATAGCCAGGCGGATCGCCTTGACGGCCGCGATTTTGGCGCGGGTTTTGCGCGCTCTGCGAATCCGTGATTGCTTGGTGTTCATTATCTGTCCTTAAGCCTTACTTCTTCTTGGTCTCTTTCTTGATAACCACTTCATCGCTATAGCGAACGCCCTTGCCCTTGTAAGGCTCCGGCGGACGGTACGAACGAATATCAGCAGCTACCTGCCCAACAACCTGGCGATCGATACCCTTGATCAGAATCTCTGTCTGCGTGGGGGTCTCAACCTTAATACCGGCGGGCATTTTGTGCACCACAGGATGTGAGAAACCCAACGTAAGATTGAGCGCGTCACCCTGAGCCTGCGCACGGTAACCGACGCCGACCAAGTTCAGTTTCTTCTCAAAGCCCTTGGAAACACCCTGAACCATATTGTTGACCAGCGCACGCATGGTTCCAGCCATGGCGTTTGCCTGAATGCTGCCGCTCGCCGGCGCGAAGGTGACCACACCCTCGTTCAGCGCAACCGTGACATCATTCGACATCGCCTGGCTCATCGAACCCAGGGGACCCTTTACTGAAATCGCGCTTCCCAGCGTCAGCTCGACGCCTTTCGGCAGCGTAATAGGATTATTGGCTACACGTGACATATCCGCTCCCCCTTACGCTACGACGCACAGGACTTCGCCACCCACGCCTTTGGCGCGCGCATGGCGATCAGTCATTACACCACTGGATGTGGACACGATGGCAACACCGAGGCCATTCATCACACGCGGCAGATCTTCTGCGCCCTTGTAAATGCGCAACCCTGGCTTGCTCACCCGCTCGATACGCTCGATGACCGGGCGGCCCGCATAATATTTCAGCTGCAACTCCAACTCAGGCTTGGCAGCCTCACCACGAATGGCGAAGTCTTCAATGTAGCCCTCGTCCTTCAGCACTTTGGCGATAGCCACTTTGACCTTGGAAGAAGGCATCGTGACTGCCGCTTTTTCTACCGATTGCGCATTTCGAATGCGGGTCAGCATGTCCGCAATGGGATCACTCATACTCATATTGTTTACCCCTTACCAGCTTGCCTTGACGATGCCCGGGATTTCACCCCGCATCGCATACTCACGCAGCTTGCCACGCGCCAAGCCAAACTTGCTGAACACCCCACGCGGACGCCCCGTCAACTGACAGCGATTACGCTGACGAACCGGACTGGAATTACGCGGCAGTTCCTGCAATGTCTTGTATGCAGCCATGCGATCTTCATCGCTGGTCTGTACGCTGGCAATCACAGCCTTAAGCTCAGCCCGCTTGGCAGCATACTTCTTCACCATGCGCGCGCGCTTTTCTTCACGATTGATCAAGGATAACTTGGCCATGCCTACCTCAATTCTTGAACGGAAAACTGAAGGCGGCCAGCAAGGCTCGCGCTTCATCGTCAGTCTTGGCGGTGGTGGTGATCGTGATGTTCATCCCACGCAACGCATCAATCTTGTCGTATTCGATTTCAGGGAAAATAATCTGTTCCTTGACGCCCATGTTGTAGTTACCACGACCATCAAAGGATTTTCCCGAGACACCACGAAAGTCACGGATACGCGGCATCGCCACCGTAACCAGACGATCAAGGAATTCAAACATCTGCGTGCGACGCAGCGTCACCATGCAACCAACGGGATAGTTGTCACGGATTTTGAAGCCAGCAATAGACTTTTTGGACTTGGTCACAACCGGCTTTTGACCTGCAATTTTCTGCATGTCCGATACCGCGTGATCCATGACCTTCTTGTCCGCCACAGCCTCACCCACACCCATGTTCAAGGTGATCTTCTTGATACGCGGGACTTCCATGACGGACTTGTAGCCAAACTGCTCAACCAGCTTGGGCACCACCGTCTCACGATAAAATTCTTGAAAACGCGCCATGATTACCCCTGTGCGTCAACCATTTCGCCATTGGACCTGTACACGCGCACTTTGCGGCCGTCCTCCAGCACCTTGGAACCTACGCGATCAGCCTTCTGCGTGCCCACATTAAACAATGCGACATTGGAAGCCTGAATCGGCATCTCTTTTTCGACTATTCCACCCTGGATATTGCGCATGGGGTTGGGTTTTTGATGCTTCTTCACCCGATTTACACCCTCAATAACAAGATGGCCATCATCCAGCACACGCAGCACAGTGCCACGCTTGCCTTTGTCTTTACCGGTCAACACGATCACCTGATCGCTTTTACGAATACGTGCCATGATTACCTCTCACAGAACCTCGGGCGCAAGCGAGACGATCTTCATGAACTTCTCGGTACGCAACTCACGGGTAACCGGCCCAAAAATACGGGTGCCGATCGGCTCTAGCTTGTTGTTCAACAGGACGGCCGCGTTGCCATCAAAGCGCACCAGCGAGCCATCGGGACGACGCACGCCTTTGGCAGTGCGCACAACTACGGCGTTGTACACATCACCCTTTTTAACCCGGCCACGTGGTGCCGCATCTTTAATGGTGACCTTGATGATGTCGCCCACACTTGCGTAACGGCGATGACTGCCGCCCAACACCTTGATGCACATAACCGAGCGCGCACCTGTGTTGTCTGCCACGTCCAATACGGACTGCATCTGAATCATTTAATTGCCTCCAACTTTATCCACCACACCGGCGGCCAGTTTTGGATCCCGTTCGGGAGAAAACCTGCAAAACGCAGGATTGCTTGAGTCAGCGAACCGGATACAAACCAACCGGCTCACCAACCGGAAAACCCGGCACTATACCGGGTCTTTACTTTCAACGCAAGACTTAAACGCGTGCACGCTCAAGTAATTTGCTCACCGACCAAGCTTTGGTACGCGACAACTTGCGCGATTCCTCAATCTGAACCATGTCACCTTCATGAAACTCGTTGTTTTCATCATGGGCATGATATTTCTTTGACAGGCGGATAACCTTGCCAATCAAAGGATGCTTGACGCGGCGCTCAACCAGCACCGTAACAGTCTTGTTCATCTTGTCACTGACGACACGTCCAGTCAGCGTACGAACAGTCTTATTT
>JAIOJU010000097.1 GCA_019911765.1 Thiobacillus sp. | reverse complement strand
GAACCGCTGTATGACATCAAGCCGATGGCGCGGGCAATCAAGCAGGTACAGGACGAAGGTCATCCCGTCGCCAATGTCGCGACCTACCATGCGCAATATCAGTTCCTGGGGAGACTCGAAGCGCCGCTGGCTGAGTTGCGCGGAGCAGAAGTGGAGGCGTGGCTGAATACGCATCCCGAAGGCTATGCCGTGATGTATCTGAAAGATACACAGGCTCTGGCGACGATACCCGCACGCCACAAGCAGGCCTATCGCGGCGGGGCAGCGGTACTGGTAGACACACAAACGGCGGCCAGACTGCTGGCCGCCCGTGTCGAGTAAAGCTGCTTATTGAGCTTCGGGTTCGCGATGCGGCAGGACCACTTCGCGCGAGGGCGAGATGGTCGAGATGGCATGCTTGAAAATCATCTGTGCGGCCTGATCCTGGCCTTTCAACAGCACCACAAACTGGTCGAATGATTCGATCCGACCCATCAGCTTGATGCCGTTGACGAGAAACACCGAGACCGGAATGCGGTCCTTGCGCAGGGTGTTGAGAAAAACGTCTTGCAGGTGATTATGTTCTTTGCTGGCCATGATGGCTCCCTGTCAGATGAAGGCGGGGCATCGCCCCGCTTGGTATTGATTATTGGCGAACTACTCTATTTTTGCACTGGCACGAACAGACGTGATGGCGTCGCGAATGCGCTCTTGCTGCAACTGCTTGATGATTTCGCCACGTACGGCATCCAGTGGCGGCAGCTGCGGCTGGCGCGTGTCGTCAAGACGGATGACGTGGTAGCCAAACTGTGACTTTACCGGTGTTTTCGTGATCTCCCCCTTTTTCAGGCTGGCCATCGCGTCGGAAAACTCCTTCACGAATGCGCGGCGATCGGACCAGTCGAGTGCGCCCCCGTTCTTGGCCGATCCTGGATCTTTTGAAAGCTTCTTGGCCAGATCTTCAAACTTGGCTTTCTTGCCGAGGTCCGCAATGATCTTTTTAGCTTCCGCTTCGGTTTTTACAAGGATATGGCGTGACAGATATTCCGGGCCAACCGCTTCGGCCTTGGCTTTGTCATACGCGGCCTGGATCTCGGCATCGGAGACCGGATGCGTCTTGACGTAGTCTTCCAGATAGCCTTTGGCCAGTTGATCCTTGCGACGGATGTCCAGCGCGGCTGCCAGGCGGGGGTCCTTGTCGAGGCCTTTGTCGATGGCGGCGCGCGACAGCAGTTCGAGGTTGATCAGTGACTCGCGTACGCGCATGTCGATCTGCGGGGAGTCGGGCTGACCCTGAGCCATTTCACGTTTGACCAGTTCGCCGTACAAGGCGGGAATTTCCTTGCCATTGACGGTGGCCAGCGGTTTGCTGGCGTCAGCAGCAGCAGGCGCGGACGCGGGCGCTTGTGCCTGGGCCAACGGGGACAGGGCCAGCAGAATCAGGGCGGGGATAACCAGCGACTTGCCCGCTTGCGGGCTTAGTCGAATGCTTAGTTTGTTTTTCAGCAGGGCGAGACGCATTCGGATTCCTTTTCAGAGTTCTTCGGGGGTTAAGGCGGTGATCGACAGCGCATGAATGTCGCGCTGCATGAGTTCGCCCATGGCTTCGTACACAAGCCGATGGCGGGCGAGGGTGGCGAGGTTGCGGAACCTGGGTGACACAATGGTGAGGCGGAAATGTCCGCCCCCGCCGGCGGCGCCGACATGGCCCTTGTGCTGGGCACTTTCGTCATCCAGGGTAAAGGTTTCGGGTTCCAGCGCGATGAGGCGCTCGCGGATCAGATCGGCTGTGCTCATGCGGGCAATACTTTCTTGAAGGGTTTGACGCTGACGCCGGCATACACGCCAGCAGCCACATAGGGGTCGGCATCGGCCCATGCCTGCGCGTCGGCCAGCGATCCGAATTCAGCCACGATCAGGCTGCCGGAAAACCCGGCCGCACCGGGGTCGTTGCTGTCGATGGCGGGAAACGGACCCGCCAGCAGCAAGCGTCCTGCCTGTTGCAGCGCCTGCAGGCGCTCCAGGTGCGCGGGACGCGCAGCAAGCCGCTTGTCGAGGCTGTCGGACACATCCTGTCCAACGATGGCGTAGAACATTATTGCTTTTCTTCTTTCTCTAAATCGGCTTTATCCAGATACTTGGTCAGCATCATGCTCTGGCCAATCACGAATACCAGCATCAGCCCCAGACTGCCGAACAGCTTGAAGTTGACCCAGGCGTCAGTCGAGAAGTTGAAGGCGACATACAGATTTGCAACCCCCATGACGGCAAAAAATCCGCCCCAGCTCGCGTTCAACCGACTCCAGGCAGGGTCGGGAAGTTCCATTTGCTCGCCCATGACGCTTTTAATGACGTTACGGCCCAGCGCCGCCGCGCCAAAAATGATGCCGGCAAAAATCCAGTAGAGCACGGTGGGCTTCCACTTGATGAAGCTTTCGTCATGCAGCCACAGGGTGGCGCCACCGAATACGGCGATGATGCCGAGGCTGACCCACATCATGGTTTCGACCTTGTTGCCGCGCAGCTTGACCCAGGCAATCTGGCCAAAGCTGGCCACGATGGCGATCAGGGTCGCAAGGTAGATGCCGGGCTTTTCGCTCACGCCCGCAGGTTGCGGCAGGCCCACACTGGCCATGAAGGCATTCGTGGCCTCGGCATTGGCATCGCCCAGCTTGTAGGCGATGAAAAAGATGATGATGGGAAAGAGATCAAACAGCAGTTTTTTCATTATGGTTCGGCTCTGCGGGGGGCTAAATTCAGGAGGCTGCTTATTTTGCTATGATTCCCCCTCCTGACCAAGCGCTTTTGGCCTTGGTTCCCTGATCCTGATCATCGATGCTGAATATCGATCTGCATTGCCATTCCAACGTCTCTGACGGCGTGTTGTCACCCGCTGATGTGGTCACGCGTGCCGCGGCCAACGGCGTGGATGTGCTCGCGCTCACCGACCACGATGACGTGAGCGGGCTGGCGGCTGCGCAAACGGCCGCTGCCGGGACTGATATGACGCTGATTCCGGGCGTCGAGATCTCGGTGACCTGGGGTGGGCAGACGGTGCATATCGTGGGCCTGCGCATCGACCCGCAGCACCCTGGCCTGGTTGCCGGCCTGCGCGATATCCGCCTTGGCCGCATCGAGCGGGCGCACCGTATGGCCGGGGATCTGGCACGGCACGGTATCGAGGGGGCGTAGGAAGGGGCGTATGGTTACGCCGCCAACAAGGAAATGGTCGGG
>JAIOJU010000096.1 GCA_019911765.1 Thiobacillus sp. | reverse complement strand
AACATGAAACGGCGTCTTTTTCCGCATGGCGGCGTTGCTCGTCGTTGCCATAGAGCCCGCTATGTCGCCTCCTCGCGCCTTGCCCTACGAAAAAATCCATCCGTTTCATCCTGTCACACTATTTCGGAAGCAGACCACTAGCCCTTTACGCTGGCACGCACCAGGCGCTGTTCAAGCGTGACGCCATCCTCTTCCACACGGATTTGCACCGGCAGATTGTTGCGTGCAGGCACGACCCAGACGGTGATGGCTTTTTCATCCGGCTGGTGCATGACACGTTGATATTGCTGAGTCGCCAGCATGCCGAACGGTGTCTGGATGTCGCCGCCCTTGCTGCGGGCATAACGATAATCGTTGAGGTCGCGTCCGCTCACCACCTGCAGGCGGTAATCGGCCGGCACGCTGGGCGCGAACATGAACTGATAGACCTGCGACAGCTGATCCTGCGCGCCATTCTGCAGACCGTTCACCTGCCACGACCTGCCCTTGTATTGATAGGCAATGCTGCGCTGCTTCCAGTCAAGACGCGCTGTGGCCAGTTTATTGGGGGCATCGCTGCGGGCATGCTGGAATTGGGTTGGACGCAGGCCTTGCGGCGTCACCACGCCGGTACTTTCGAGACGGATATTGCCCGGCCACAACATTTTCAGGGCACCGGTGGCACGCGTCTCGCTCACCAGCGTATAGCGTGTGCCGCTGCGGTTGAATGTATCGGTCACCTGGCCAAGTTTGAGACCGTTGCGATACAGGTCGTACACCAGGTTCAGCTGCGATGGACCATACGATTCCACACGGGCTTTAGCCCGTAGTGGATCGGAGTCCTTTAGGGCGGCCGCCTGGGCCGCGGCGGCAAACAGGCTGGCGGCCAGTAACAGGATTTTGATCACGCTCACGCTCCAGTGGATAACACTGACTGTGACGCCAAATCGTCCTTCAAGTTTACGCAGCCATGATTGTTTACCAAACGGCCTTCGGCAAACCAGCGCACCGCCTGCGGGTAGATGCGATGCTCCTGCGCCAGCACGCGCGCGGCCAGGCTGTCTGCCGTATCGTTCGCCAGCACCGGCACGGCTGCCTGAATGACGATGGGGCCATGATCGAGTTGTGCGGTGACAAAGTGCACGGTGCAGCCGTGAATTTTCACCCCTTCGGCCAGCGCCCGTTCATGCGTTTTCAGGCCCGGGAAAGCCGGTAGCAAAGAGGGGTGAATGTTCAGCAGGCGGCCCTCGAAACGGGCGATGAACGCCGGGCTGAGGATGCGCATGTAACCTGCCAGCACCACCAGGTCCGGCTGATGCCGGTCAATCTCGTCGGCAAGCTGCGCATCGAAGATCTCGCGGTCGGGTTGCGCGGTATGATCGAGCGCGATGGCGGCAATCCCGCGTTCGCGTGCGTACGCCAGCCCCGCCGCCTGCGGCCGGTTGCTGATGACCGCCACCACCTCGATCGGCAGATTAGATTCGGCGATCGCCCGGAAGTTGCTGCCGCGCCCGGACAGCAGCACGACTACGCGAGCAGGGCGCGCGCCCTGATTCACGAATAAATCACCTGCTCCGCGCCATCGGGTCGCGCGACGATTTCGCCGATCTGCCACACGGTTTCGCCACTCGCCGTAAGATGCGCCATCGCCGCCGCGGCATCCGCTGCCGCCACGACGACACACATGCCGATGCCGCAGTTGAAGGTGCGCAGCATTTCGTCCGCTTCGACGTTGCCGGCCTGTTGCAGCCAGTCAAACAGCGGCGGACGTGTCCACGAGGCGGCATCGACGCGCGCGGCGACGCTTTCCGGCAGGCAGCGCGGCAGATTGCCGGTGATGCCGCCGCCGGTGATGTGCGCCATGCCCTTGACGTTGAGTTTTTCCATCAGCGCCAGCAACGGCTTCACGTAAATACGGGTCGGCGCCATCACCGCGTCGGCAAACGGCTGGCCGTGAAAGTCGGATTTCAGCCCGATGTGGCTGAGGTCGATCAGCTTGCGGACCAGCGAATAGCCGTTGGAATGCGCGCCGGAAGACGCCAGTCCCAGCACCACGTCGCCCGCCGCGATGCTCTGGCCGCCGATGACCTTGCTCTTTTCCACTACGCCGACGGCGAAACCGGCGAGGTCGTATTCGCCGTCCGGATACATGCCCGGCATCTCGGCGGTTTCGCCACCGATCAGCGCACAGCCTGCCTGTTCGCAGCCGGTGGCAATGCCGGCGATCACGGCTTCGGCCGTATCGAGGCTCAGCTTGCCAGTGGCAAAGTAATCGAGAAAAAACAGCGGCTCGGCGCCCTGCACCAGGATATCGTTGACGCTCATCGCCACCAGGTCGATGCCCACGGTGTCGTGGCGATTGAGTTCGAATGCCAGTTTCAGCTTGGTGCCCACGCCATCAGTGCCGGACACCAGCACCGGTTCCTTGAATTTCTTTGAAATCTCGATCAACGCGCCAAAGCCGCCAATACCTGCCAGCACTTCGGGACGCATGGTGCGCTTGGCCAGCGGCTTGATGCGCTCGACCAGCGCATCACCGGCGTCAATGTCGACACCGGCATCTTTGTAGGAAATGGAAGACACACGCGGCTCCAGAATCAAAAAGTGCGCTATTTTACCGCCTATGCAGCCTATCCGCCCCCCATCCCTGCCAGGCAATCTCTCCTGGCTTGCCCTCGCCGCCCTGCTCGTTTCGGGCGGGCTGGTCTATGTTCTGGCCCCGATCCTCACGCCTTTCCTGGCCGGCGCCCTGCTGGCCTACATATTCGACCCGCTGGTTGACCGGCTGGAAGCACGCGGCCTGTCGCGCACCACCGGCACCGTGCTGGTGATCGTGCTGGCCGGGCTGGCGCTGTTTTCCCTGCTGCTGATTGCCTTGCCGTTGTTCCAGGGGCAGTTTGCCGAATTTTCGCAACGGGTGCCCGCTGCGCTCGACCTGCTGCAAACCCGCTTCCTGCCCTGGTTGCAGCAGACCTTCAACATCCACATCGACCCCAACCTGGATGCACTCAAGAACTGGCTCACCGAAAAAGCCACACAACAGGGCGCCGACTGGCTGCCCACCCTGCAAACCGGTGCACTGGCCATCGTCGGCGTGCTGGCCAATCTGCTGCTGATACCCGTGGTGATGTTTTATTTGCTGAAAGACTGGGACGTGATGGTGGAACGGGTCGCCGCCCTCACGCCGCGCCCCTGGATCAATACGGTCAACCGGATTGCCCGCGCCATGGACCAGGTCGTCGGCGAGTTTCTGCGCGGACAGATCGCCGTCATGGCTACCTTGTCTGCCTATTACGCGCTGGCGCTGTGGGCGGCCGGGCTGAATTACGCCCTGCCGATCGGCCTCCTCACCGGGGTGCTGTCGTTCGTGCCGTTTCTCGGGTTTGGCCTGGGCCTGATCCTGGCATTGCTGGTGGCACTGCTGCAGTTTGCCGACTGGACCGGGGTAGGCTGGGTCGTGGGTATTTACCTTGCCGGCCAGGTGCTGGAAAGCTACGTCATCACCCCGCGTCTGGTGGGCGAGCGGGTGGGCCTGCATCCGGTGGCGGTGGTATTTGCGCTGGCCGCGTTTGGCCAGTTGTTCGGCTTTGTCGGCGTGTTGCTGGCGGTGCCGCTGGCGGCCGTGCTGCTGGTCGCGCTACGCGAGTTGCGGTGCGCCTATGAAACGAGCGCACTCTACCGCGGCGGCTATAATGCCGGCTCCCTCGACCCTGCTCACGCTGCCATGTCTGCACCCCTGCCCAGCCAACCTTTACTCGAATCGCACATCACCTCCCTGCCGCTGATACACAAAGGCAAGGTGCGCGACATCTATGGTGTCGGCGACGATGCACTGCTGATCGTGACCACCGACCGCCTCTCCGCGTTCGATGTCGTCATGCCGACGCCGATTCCCGGCAAGGGCGAAGTCCTCACCCGGGTGTCGGCCTTCTGGTTCAACAAGCTGAAAAACATCGTGCCGAGCCAGGCGCTCGATATCGCGCCTGAATCCGTGGTCACGGCAAACGAGCGCGATCAGGTGACCGGCCGCGCCATCGTCGTCAGGAAGCTCAAGGCTCTGCCGGTCGAGGCCATCGTGCGCGGCTATCTGGTGGGTTCGGGCTGGAAGGAATATCAGGCCAGCCAGTCGGTGTGCGGCATCAAGCTGCCCGCAGGACTGAAACAGGCCGACCGCCTGCCCGAACCGATATTCACCCCGTCGACCAAGGCGGCCGTGGGGGCACACGATGAAAACATTGCATTCGACGCGATGGCCGGATTGATCGGCGCCGATCTGGCCCGGCAAGTTCGGGATGTCAGCCTTGCCCTGTACAGGACTGCCGCAGAGTATGCGCTCACACGCGGCATCATCATTGCCGACACCAAGTTCGAATTTGGCATCGATGAAAGCGGCAAACTGGTGTGGATCGACGAAGCGCTGACCCCGGACTCCTCCCGCTTCTGGCCTGCCGACCAGTATCAGCCGGGCAGCAACCCGCCCAGCTTCGACAAGCAGTTTGTGCGCGACTGGCTGGAGGCCAGCGGCTGGAACAAGCAGGCGCCGGGACCGGTGCTGCCAGACGAGATCGTGGCAAAGACCGCCGCCAAATACCGCGAGGCGATGACGCGGCTGCTGGGGTAATTCAAGGCGTTATCCGCGAAGCTCGCGAAGGAACGCCAAGAAAATCCCTGGAACCGGCAGTCGCTTTCCAGGAACCCATTTGCGGCCTTCGCGGAAAGGGTTTTATTTCAACGTCGCATTCAGAAAGTCCGCGACCGCCTCGACCATTTCACTTTCGCGCCCGCTGAAAAAATGATCGGCGTGAGCGATCATCCGCTGTTTTGAATTCTTCGCCGCCAGACTCTGCTTGCGTTTGTCGGCATTCGTCAGCACCGGGGGCAGGTCATTCTCGCCATACAGGTCAAGGACAGGCAATTTCAGGCCGGCATAGGTGTCCTGTGAAAGCCCCAGGCTGGCCCAGGCTTTCACTGCCTCATCCGGATTGCTGGCCAGATACACGCGGCTCATGCGCGACCCCATGCTATGAGACACAATCGCCAGCTGGGCATAGCCCTTGGCCTTGAGAAACGCGACCGCTTCGCCCATGCGCTCGGCGGCCTCGGCAAACGTCGGCGGATAGGCCTCACCCGTGGCATCGGCCGCCAGAATCGGCATCTGGATCGACAGGGTGGCCAAGCCGCGATCAGCCAGCTCGGTCCGCAGTGTCCCGATCATGCCCCAATCGGGATGAATGCCCATGCCATGAACGACGATGACCGCCTGCCCGGTCTTGCCCGGGACAAACAGCGTCAGGAATTTATGATGGCCGCGCGGGGTTTGGAGATAGACCGGATCCCCCACCACCAGACCGGGCACCACTTCATCCGCCCATTTCTTTTCCCGCGCGTAATCTGCGCCGCCTGCGTCCGCCCAGGCGGACCACGAAAACAGCAACATCAGACCCATCTGTACCGCGATCAACATGTTTTTCTTCATCCTGAGTCTCCCACGCGTTAAAGTTCGTATGCCGCTACCCGATAATTCAATGAAACCATGGTTTTATCAACCGCCCAAGGTAGAACATTTTGACTGCTGAACCACTGCGGGTCGTACCCTCTTCGACACCTTCCGCACCGCAACGCACCGTGCGCCAGCGCGGGGGCGCGCGCGTGGTGATCGTCGATGACCGCAGTACCGCACGCAGCCTGCTCGAAGGACTGGCACGCACGCTCGAGCCGGGCGTGATCGTGGAAAGTTTTGCCGACCCGCTCGATGCGCTGGAGCGCATGCAGCACACGCCCCCGGACCTCATCATCACCGACTACCGCATGCCCGGCATGGACGGCATCGAGTTCACACGCCAGATTCGGGCCGAGCGCCGGCTGACCGACATACCGGTCATCATCGTCACCGTAGTCGAAGACCGTCAGATTCGCTATCAGGCACTGGAAAATGGTGCGACCGATTTTCTCACCCGGCCGATCGATCCCCAGGAATGCCGTGCCCGCTGCCTGAACCTGCTGGCACTGCGCCGCAGCCAGAAGATGGTGGCTGACCGCGCCCAATGGCTGGAAGAGCAGGTGATGCAGGCTACCCGGGAAGTGCGCACACGCGAACGCGAAACCCTGATGAAGCTGGCCAAGGCAGGCGAGTACCGCGACGAGGAAACCGGCAACCACATCATCCGCATGGCGAAATACGCCCGCCTGATCGCCGAAGAACTGAACCTGACCGCGATGGAATGCGACGAGATCGAGGCCGCCGCGCCGATGCACGACATCGGGAAAATCGGCATTCCCGATCTGATCCTGCTCAAACCCGGCCGCCATACCCCGGAAGAACAGGTCATCATGCGGCAGCACCCGATGATCGGTTACAACATCCTCGCCAACAGCCCGTCGCGCTTTCTGCAAATGGGTGCCGTGATTGCCCTGGGCCACCATGAACACTACAGCGGGGGCGGCTATCCGCAAGGTCTGGCGGGCGAGGACATTCCGCTGCCCGCACGCATTGTCGCGGTGGCGGATGTGTTCGACGCGCTGACTTCCCACCGCCCGTATAAACGCGCCTGGTCTTTTCAGGAATCCCTGAATTTCATCCAGGCCGAAAGCGGCAAGCACTTTGACCCGGCCTGCGTGCGAGCGTTTGAACGGCGCATCGATACCGTGGCCGCCATCATGCACGAACTCGGCGATACGCCCGACTGATCCGACGGCCATGTCGAACCGGCTGCCGCTTCCCGCTTTCGTCAAACGCCTGCAGGGGCGCATTCAGGCAAGACCGGATACCGAATTTCAGCAGGCCCTGATCCGCCTGTGCATCGTTGTCGGCTTCTATCTGTATTTCTCGCTCACGAAACTTGAGCACAGCCCCGCCATCGCAACGCAAGTTCATTTCCTTGGGCTGGGCCTGTCGCTTGTTTCGCTCTCGCTGCTGCTCGGATCGCTGGTCGATTTGCGGCCTTCGGTGGTCCGTCGCGGCATCGGCATGCTGCACGACTTCACCGTCGCCACCTATATGCTGGCCATCTCGAATGAAACCGGCGCACCTGTCGTGGCGGCCTATCTATGGGTCACGCTGGGAAACGGTTTCCGCTACGGGCAGGCGTATCTGCTTGTTTCAACGGTGGCATCCGCGGTCGGATTCATCGTTGTCTATCAATACAATCCATTCTGGAATTCGCACACGCCGCTGTGGTGGGGCATATGGCTGACGATCCTCGTTGTGCCACTCTATGCGTCCAGCCTGCTCAAGCAACTGCATGGTGCGATCAAACGGGAAAAAGAAGCCAGCCTGGCCAAGTCCAACTTCCTGGCCAACATGAGCCATGAACTGCGCACCCCGCTCAATGGCGTGATCGGGGTGGCCGACCTTCTGGCAGAAACCCGGCTCGACAAGGAGCAAAAGGAATACGCCCAGATCATTCACGCGTCGGCCCATACCCTGCTGGAACTGATCGAAAACGTCCTCGATATTTCGCGCATCGAAGCCGGCCGCATTGTCTCCACCGAAGAAGATTTCGATCTCCATCGCCTGATCAACGGCATCAGCGCGATGATGGTATCCCAGGCACATGCCAAGGGACTGGAGCTCGCGGTGCATATTGCGCCACAAACGCCTTTCCACTTGCACGGCGATGCGCGTCATCTGCGGCAGATTCTGATCAACCTGACCGGCAATGCCATCAAGTTCACCGAGCAGGGCCGGGTCGACCTGTATGTCCGCCCGATCGGGCAAGGCCATCTGCAGCGCGTGCGTTTCGAAATCGTCGATACCGGAATCGGCATCGCCGAAGCGGCACAACCACGCATCTTCGACAGTTTTACCCAGGCCGACCCAAGCGTCACCCGCCGGTTTGGCGGCAGCGGGCTGGGCACCACCATTGCCCGGCAACTGGTGGGGGCGCTCGGCGGCCAGATTGGCCTGCACAGCCGGGAAGGCGAAGGCAGCACGTTCTGGTTTGAATTGCCGTTCACCCTGCAAGCCGCCCAGGCCTCTCAAGCCGATGAGCATTTCGACATCCCCATGCGGGTCGCCATTCTGGCGGGCGCCGAACTGGCCAGCCGCCTGCAGACCATGATCCGGAACTGGGGCGCAGAAACCGTCGCCGTGGGCAACACCACCCGGCTTGCAGCCGAACTATCCGCCTATTTGTCAGGTGGCACGCCGCTGGGGGCCATCGTGGTGGAGCGCAGCCTGTTGCCGGGCGAACCGGCCATGTTCCTGCGCATGCTGCGCGATGATGCGAGCCTGGCCACGCTGCCCATTATTCTGGTCGAATCCGATGCCAGCGTGCCGGCCACGCATGATGCACAGCTGGTCCGTGCAGGCTATGCCTCGGTCCTGCGGACGCCGGTCAACACCACGCTGCTGTTCAATGCCATTCACGCTGTCATCAGCCATGACATGCCGCACAACGTGGTATCGCTGGCCAACCATTTTCAGTCGCAAGCCGGTCAGGCCACGCGTTTGCGCATTCTGGTGGCCGAGGACAACCCGGTTAACCAGCGCGTGATTCGCGGCCTGCTGGAACATGCCGGGCATGAAGTCTATCTGGCCCACGATGGCGAAGAAGCGCTGGCCATGCTGGAGTCCGGGGAATTGACCTACAACCTGGCTGTCATCGACATGCACATGCCGCTTCTATCCGGACCCGAAGTCGTGCAGCGCTGGCGTTTTCTGGAAAAGGGACATCTGCCCATCGTCATGCTGACCGCCGATGCGCGCGCTGAAGCGCAAGCCACCTGTGAAGCCGCAGGGGCCGATGCCTATCTGACCAAGCCCATCAACAGCCGCGAACTGATGCACCAGATTGCGCAGCTGGCCAGCCAGCAGACGCCGCCCGCTGCCGAAATGACCCCGGCCCGCCAGCTCCCGCCGGACAATCTGGATGAAGCGGTGCTCGACAATCTCGCCCAGTTTGGCGGACCGTCCTTTGTGCAGGATCTGCTGGCCAGCTTTGAAGAAGACAGTGAACGTTCACTGCGGGATATCGGGCGCGCGCTGGACGCGCAGGATTACGGGCAATGGCACGACCAGCTCCATATGCTGAAAGGCGGCGCCAGCGATGTCGGCGCCAACCTGCTGGCGCAACTGTGTGCGGAAGCGGAGCGCATCAAACCTTACGAAATGAGTGCCCCGAGCACACGCCAGAAACTGGAAGACGTGCGGTTTGCGCTGGTCGCCGCGCAAACCGCACTGACGGTCTATCTGGACCAGAAGTTACGCGCTGAAAGCAACTGACGGCACCGCTGCAGCAGCCACGCCCGCCTTGCCCGTTTGCCGGCTGACCAGTCGCTCCATCATCCGCAAGTCCCGCGCTTCCAGACGCAAGGCCGCATCCACCCAGATCTCCGTGATACGTACCAGTTCATCGTACGAAACCGGCTGGCTGATTTCACGCGCGCTGCGCAAGGCCAGAATCCCGTTGCGCGACTTCTCTTCGCGCCGCACATAGTCGCTTACCGTCGCCTCCCCCGCACCCGGCTCAGCCAGCACATCCACCACGCCCATTTCGTACAGCTCCTCTGCCAGATAAAGCTTGCCGCTGAGGATCAGCTTTTCGGCTTTTTGGTGCCCGATGCGACGCCCCAGAAAGGTCATCGCTCCCATGCCCGGGAACAGGTTGAACAGGATTTCCGGCAAACCCATTTTCGCCCCGCGCTCGGCAATCAGCACATTGGCCGCCAGCGCACTTTCAAAGCCGCCGCCGAGCGCCTGCCCCTGAACCAGGGCGATGCTGGTGACGCCCGGCCGGTTCAGATGACTGTGCACGGCATAGGAACAGTCGATGCAGGAAAGCGCATAGCGGTACAACGCATCTCGGTCACGCGCCACGATATGCTGCATGAAGAGGCTCAGGTCGCCACCCAGGCTGAACGTATCGGGCACGTTCGACGCCAGCACGAAATACTTCACGTCCGGCTGGTTCGGGTCATCGATCATGCCGACCATGCTGTCGCCCCAGGCCAGCAATTCGCGCAACACCGTGGGCGTAAAGCAGGGTCGGGGTTCGGCATGCATGTAGCCCCACGCAACCTGGCTATGCGGGTCAAAATACGTGGTGAGCTGGGTATAGGAATGGGATTGCGGCTGAAGCGAAGTAGATACTGCCTGCAAATGCGACATGCGATTCTCCACGTGTTGGATGTTGATCAACCATGCCTCACCGTGGCATGTTTTTGCAGCCTAACGCGCACCGTTCCCTCGCTCAAGCAGGAAATGGCTTGCCTGATCGTCTTCACAATATCTGGTGAGATTTTTTATACCCTTGCCCAATATCAGGTGAGCTGGGCCTGAACATTAGAACGTCCAGACCATGCGCAGCGCCAATACCAGCAACAGCAAGGCAAAGATCCGTTTAAGCGGACGAATCGGCAGCCGATGCGCCGTACGCGCACCGAGCGGCGCCGTCAGTACGCTGCCCAGCACAATGCCGGACAATGCAGGCAGATAGACAAACCCGAGACTGCCCTCAGGCAGGCCGCCCACCTGCCAGCCACCCAGCACGTACCCCACCGCACCGGCCACCGCGATGGGAAAGCCAATCGCCGAAGAGGTTGCAATCGCCCGGTGCAAGGTAATGTTGTGCCACAGCATGAACGGCACCGACAGCGTGC
>JAIOJU010000095.1 GCA_019911765.1 Thiobacillus sp. | reverse complement strand
ATCTTTACCCCGCCTGATGTGATTTCGCAGTTCATGCTCGCCATCCCGTTGTGGATTCTGTACGAACTGGGGATCATTGTCGCATCGATGGTTTCCAGGCCCAAACCAGCAGATTCTGACGATTACACGCCCATGTCGGCGTCCGATATGGATGAGGAATTTGACCGTATTGAAGCTGGCCAGTCTGAAATCAAGCCCCACGACAACAAGTAACAGCACCACAATGGCGCACAAAATTCGCCAATGCACCAAACCGGTGCAATTGGGCCGGATTGCCGAGCCCGCTATCTTTTGAAAACAATCACTTAAGCATCAGGAACGCGGCTTGCTTATATTTAGCCCGCATTCAATTGGGAGCTTGTGCATGGAAGCGCTGAAAACAGGTAGTGACGTATTGTTCGTGTTGCTGGGCGGCATCATGGTGCTGGCCATGCATGCCGGGTTTGCTTTTCTGGAACTGGGCACTGTGCGCAAGAAAAACCAGGTCAATGCCCTGGTCAAGATTCTTACGGATTTTTCAGTGTCGACCATTGCCTACTTCTTCATCGGCTATAGCGTGGCCTACGGCGTGAGTTTCTTTTCCAGTGCCGAAGTGCTGTCAGCCAAAAATGGTTACGACCTGGTCAAGTTTTTCTTCCTGCTGACCTTTGCCGCGGCGATTCCTGCCATTGTGTCGGGCGGAATCGCCGAACGCGCCCGGTTCAATCCGCAATTGGCCGCGACGTTCGCGCTGGTGGGATTGGTCTATCCATTTTTCGAAGGTATCGTCTGGAACGGCAACTATGGCATCCAGGATTGGCTTGAGGCCGCTACCGGTGCCAAATTCCATGACTTTGCCGGCTCGGTGGTGGTGCATGCCGTAGGCGGCTGGATTGCCTTGCCTGCCGTGTTGCTGCTGGGTGCGCGTCGTGGGCGCTATACCCGGGACGGCATGGTTTCGGCACACCCGCCATCCAACATCCCATTTCTGGCGTTGGGCGCATGGATTCTGACAGTCGGCTGGTTCGGTTTTAACGTGATGTCGGCACAGATGATCGAGGCGGTGTCGGGCCTGGTGGCCGTGAATTCATTGATGGCCATGGTGGGCGGTACGCTGGCGGCCCTGGTGATCGGTCGCAATGACCCGGGTTTTATTCATAACGGCCCGCTCGCAGGGCTGGTGGCCGTGTGTGCCGGCTCGGATCTGATGCATCCCCTGGGCGCGCTGGTGACCGGCGTGGTGGCGGGTGCGCTGTTCGTATGGATGTTCATGGTGACGCAGAATCGCTGGAAGATCGACGATGTGCTCGGTGTGTGGCCGCTGCATGGGCTGTGCGGTGCATGGGGCGGTATTGCTGCAGGAATCTTCGGCGCCAAGGCATTGGGCGGAATTGGTGGCGTCAGCCTGGCCGCGCAGGTGATCGGCACGCTGGGTGGCGTGGCTGTGGCGATGCTGGGCAGTCTGCTGGTGTATGGGGTGCTGAAAAAACTTGTGGGGCTGCGTCTGGATGCAGAAGCCGAATTCAACGGTGCCGACCTCAGCATACACAAGGTATCAGCCACGGCCGAGCGCGAGACCAACTGGTAATCAGTTTTTCTGTTTGCTTTCGAGTTGCCGCAGATAGCGGCGGCGTTCGATCTGCAGCAGTTCGAGTTGCCGGTCAATTTGCACGACATCGGGATGCTGGTCGGTGTACTCAAGCAGCAGTTCGGTGCGCTTGAGGCGTAACTTGACGCGCTTGGTGTCCAGGCCGGCGAGGTAGGCATCCGTTTCGATGGGCGCAGCCCCGGACGGGTCTTTGTCAGGCGTATCCGTAGCGGACTCAACCGGTATTGATTCAACAGGCGTTGTTTCTGGTGCAGGGCTGCTGGTAGCTGGCTGCAACTGAGCAGGTACAGCGGGTTGAGGCGTGTCGAGAGGATGTTCGCTGACTACCATTCCAATGCCTATTGCCAGCAGCACGGCCAGGGGGATGCCGTATGCCAGTGCGGGATGCAGGCGCGATCTGTGGCTGGATGGCGTGGCGGTCGGGTCAGGCGGGCTGGCCTGTGCAAGTGCATGCAGGTCATCCAGAAGCGTGCGCGCATCGGGACGTTCAGCAGGGTTCTTGTGCAGCATGCGCGTCAACAGATTGCTCACCCGGTCGGAAATGCCTGAACGCAGGGAAGCGGCAGATACGGGTGCTTCGTTGATCACGCGATACAGGATGGTAGGCAGGCTGTCGCCATCAAAGGCATACCGGGCGGTGAGCATTTCATACAGTACGGCGCCCAGCGAGAAAATATCGGAACGCCCGTCGATTTCGCGGCCCATCGCTTGCTCGGGCGACATGTAGCGCGGCGAACCGAGCATTTGCCCGGCGTGCGTATGGTCGCTGTTGCTGAGATGGGCTATGCCGAAATCGGTAAGTTTGATGCGTCCGCTCTGGCCCGTGACGACCACGTTGGCGGGTTTGATGTCGCGATGAATCACGCCGTGTTGGTGCGCAAATGCAAGTGCCTCGGCCATCTGGGTGACGGTGTCGATCACCAGATCGATCGGCATGGGGCCCTTGTCCATGAGTGTGCGCAGGGTTGCACCGGGCAGGTATTCCATGGCGATGTAGGCGAGTGCGTCGGATTCGCCCACGTCATAAATGGTCACGATATTCGGGTGCGATAAACGGCCAGCACTTTGCGCTTCGCGCAGAAAACGCGACTCGGTATCCGCGCCTTCCTGCTGGAGTTGGGCAATCTGAACGGTTTTGATGGCTACGGTTCGTTCGATCAGCGGGTCGCGAGCACGATAGACCGTGCCCATCGCGCCATGGCCAATTTCATCGAGAACTTCATAACGGCCGATTTTCATGACAACCTGGATATCAGGTTTGGCACTCGATAATCTGGCCGCGCACAGCGTGGCTGTCTGCTCCCATCAAATACAGATACCACGGCATCAGGTTATTGGTGCTGGGCAGGCTTTCCGGTGACAGCCCGGGATGGGTGCGCGAACGCAAGGTGGTGGCGACCTGGCCTGGAATCAGCGTGTTGAAGCGCAGGTTCTCGTTCGAGCTGAACTCGTCAGCCCAGATGCGGGTGAGTGTTTCCAGTCCGGATTTGGACACGGCATATCCGCCCCAGTACGCGGCGGGTTGATGACCATGGGTCTCGCCGGTAAACACGACTGAGGCATCCGGTGCCTGTTTCAGCAGCTGCAGGCAGGCCCGGGTGAGCGCAAAAGGGGCCATCAGGTTGACCCGCATCAGCGTCTGCCATTGGTCGAGCGTTTGCAGTTCCAGCGGCGTCAGGTTGTAAAACTGGTGGGCGCTGTGCAACACCCCGTCGAGCCGCTTCAGGTGATGCGCAATGGTGCCTGCCAGTGTTTCCAGGCTGCGATCGTCGGCGGCAGCCAGGTCGTAGGGAAACATTGCAGGTTCCGGGCCGCCAGCGGCCACGATTTCGTCGTAAACGGCTTCCAGTCTGGTTGCATCGCGTGCGAGCAGGGCGACCGTGGCGCCGTGGCGCGCGTATGCCAGGCTGGCAGCGCGGCCGAGGCCGGAACTGGCACCGGTAACGAGAATGACTCGGCCTTCGAGGAGGTCAGGGCGGGGAAGATAGTCTTTCATAGCTGTTGAAGTAATGCGCCGGCCGATTGTACTCCGCTCTGCGTTGCACTTTCGAGTGTGGCTGGGTAGAGGCCGGCGGTGTAATCGCCGGCCAGAAAAATGCGCGGATGCGCGGTGTGGACGGGGGGGCGTGCCATGCCGGGCTTGCAGGCATAGGTCGCCTGTTTCTCGACAATGCTTTTACGCCAGCGTGGGGTGCCGGGTTGGGCGATTCTTTTTAATTGCGCTTCGGCCAGGTCCAGCCAGTCCGCGGGCAAACTGTCTGCGGCGCTGGCAACAAACGCCATCAGCCCAGCCTGACCATGGCTTTGGCCGCGGTCGAATACAAACTGTGCAGGGCCGTCGGCCAGGGCAAACAGCGGTTTGTCGAGCCGGAAATCCGCGCCATATTGCACGTAGCCCGTGGCAATGGGCTGGTACTGATAGCGGACCACCTCGCGCCCGGTGGCTTCGAGTTCGGGGATCTGTGCCGTCAGCGCGGGGAGATGTTGAGGTGCGACTGCAATGATGACGTGGCTGTAGCGATACGAGTCGTCGCGTGTGGCCAGCGTGATGGCATCGGTTGTGGCCGAGAGCGCTGTCACCCGACTGGACAGGCACACCTTGCCACCAAGCTTGACCAGGCGCGTAGCGGCAGGTGTGGGGAACAGTGCGGTCAGGTCACGGCGAGGTAACAGAAGATCGCTGTGGTGGTTGCGCCCGCCGAAGGCCGCACGGATCACATCACGGAACACCGTGGCGCTGGCTGTTTCCGGTGGCGTATTCAAGGCGGAGACACACAGCGGGTGCCACAACAGGCGGTTGAGCTTTTCTGGCTGCGTCTGGGTGAACTGGCTGACTGTTAGCTGATCCAGCGGGTTTGAATCATGCAGCAGGGTGTGGGCCCAGCGGGCAGCGGCCAGTTTTTCGCGCCAGCTGAGCCCTTTCGCCCCCAGCAGTCCGGCAAGCAAATGTAGCGGAGCTGGCAGTCGTGGGCAGGCCAGACTGAAATCGGGAGGTTGATTG
>JAIOJU010000094.1 GCA_019911765.1 Thiobacillus sp. | reverse complement strand
TTTCTGGATCGCAACATGACTGAATTCGACTACAAACAGGCTTTCTCAAGAAACATTGGCTGGGTCACGCCAGCAGAACAAGAAACGTTGCGGCAAAAAAAGGTGGCCATCGCAGGCATGGGCGGGGTAGGGGGCAGCCATCTGATTGTGCTATCGCGCCTGGGTATAGGCAAATTCCACATCGCCGACCTGGATGTATTTGAACAACCCAATTTCAATCGCCAGTACGGCGCCGCAATGTCGACAATCAACGCGCCCAAGGCAGCCACCATGGCCAGGACGATCAAAGACATCAACCCGGAAATTGAAGTGACCAACTTTGATCACGGCGTGACCCTGGACAACCTTGATCAGTTTCTGGAGGGCGTAGACATCTATGTCGACAGTCTGGACATATTCGCCCTGGATATCCGCCGCGCGGTATTTGCGCGCTGCTACGAGAAAGGGATTCCGACGATCACGGCCGCTCCGATGGGCATGGGGACAGCCTTTCTCGTGTTCATGCCAGGGAAAATGAGTTTCGAGGACTATTTTTGCCTGGAGGGCTATGATTTCGAGGACCAGATAATCAAATTTGTCATTGGCGTATCCCCTACGGTCCAGCAACGGCATTACCTGGTTGACCGTAGTTCGGTCAATTTTCTTAAAAAGAAAGTGCCATCGACTGCAATGGGGATCGAGATTGCGGCAGGCGTGGCCTGCACCAATGTTTTAAAGATATTGCTGGGGCGTGGCCAGGTCATCTGCGCACCACACGGTTTGCACTTCGATGCCTATCGAAATCGTCTGATCAAAACCTGGCGCCCCTTTGGCAACAGGCACCCACTCCAGCGCCTGATGTTCTGGTATGTCAAGCGCCTGCTGTCACAAAACAATTCCTGATCTTGCCAACCACCAACACACAAAACGGATAACCATAGAAAAAGGCACCCGCGGGTGCCTTTTTCAGACAGTGCTACAACATCAAGACCGATCAGGCCTTCTTGTTGCGACGACCCATCCAGCCCATCATCATCAAGGAGCCACCCAGAAGTGCCAGGGTGCCCGGCTCCGGAACCGAGAAAGTTGCGCTGCCATCATGGTTAGATGTCAGCGTAAACGTATCCGGGCCTGCATTGTAGGTAAAGTCACTCACGAAGATGTTCGTGTCGAAACTGGCCAGGAACTGAATATCCAGTCCGTCAGGACCACAGTTCGTCCAGATATCGAAGAAGCTGTCCGAACCCAGACAGGTCGTGGAACCAGAATGGAGGATGTTGTTATAGCCGGCGTCAACCGTGGTGAAATCGGCCTTGCCAAACAGAACCGTGCTCACACCCGTGGCACCACCACCGGTAATGGCAACGTCCATGAAGTTGTTGAAGGTCGTGCCATCAAAGGTAATGAACAGTTCCAGCAAGCCAGGGCCATATGTGAACTGGGGAACCCCACCGGACACACCTGTCACCACGCCGTTAAGACCCGTAACCGAGAAGCTCATCAGCCAGTCCGTGCCATAACCGTTATTGCTGTTGGTGTTAAAGACCTGATTAGGGTTAAAGCCCGTAATCTGGTTGGCCGCCAAACCGCCAACCGCCAAGCCGCCATCAGTCGTGAGCAGATCGCCCGCGCTGATTGCATTGTCATTGGCGGTATCGAAAATGGTGGTGCTTGATTGATACAAGAACAGGAACTCGTTCTTCATGGAAGTACAAGTCGGGCACACCTGGTCGCCCGCGGGACCGTAGTTGGTGCCAACATCCACATAAAACGGGTCAGCTGAAACGTTGCCTGCAGCCAGCAACACGGATGCCGCTATCAGTGATTTTTTCATTTCGATTACCCCTCTACAAATACTGGTTTAAAGATTGAAAGCCTATGTCACAACCTAAGCAACAGCCATGCCAGAACAAACAAACCGCTGATAACAAAGGACTATTTTCGTTTTCAGGCATTCCAATATCTTTCGTCTGGCCTGAAAGTGTAAAAATTACCGACACCCTGAATTCGCCATACCTGAAAACCCAACGAGCAAGCTGCAACGTGTGCAATCAACACGAAAACAAGCCTCACCCATGAGATAGCATAGGGCGTGCCACAAACCTCAACAAGTTGATTAATAAAGATATTTTTCATTCTGCCTGCTCAGCCCTCGGCATTTGAGCGGCTGGAGTGTAAAGATTCCCGACAATATTCGGCACAGCCCACTGCCAGCCAGGAAATTTCGCCTCTCCGATGGCTGGACCTTCTAGATACCGGTGATATCCGCCAGCACCGCTAACCACAGGATTCAGGTTGCCGGTCCGGGGGCGGCTGGTATTCATGCTTCGTGGTGTTATTGTTTGATGTGTAGCCTAGCCATAGGAATGACCATGAATTTACCTCGCCCTGCATTGCTCCCCACGTTTCTGCGCGAACTGACAAGCCCCCAAACATTGCCCCGCGAGCCCGAGCCCGACGCCATCATGGTTGACGAGGAACAGGTGGCGGCTTTTTCTGAAACCGGACGGAATGAAAGCACCCTGGCGGCCTCTTATCTGTTCCATTCCGCGCGCGCCTCCCAGGCCATTCAAGGGTGCAAGCAGGTAGTCGATCTGGGATGCGGCCCGGCAAATCAGTTGATACAGATTGCCGAACTCAACCCCGAGATAGAATTTATCGGGGTCGACATGTCACAGGAAATGCTCAGGCACGCCCATGAGCACGTGGCAAACGCCGGGATCTCCAACGTAAGCTTTCAAACAGGTGACATCACGAATCTGGCGCAATTCGAAGACCACTCGGTTGACGGTGTGATGAGTACAGTCTCCCTTCATCACCTGCCTACCTCGAATCATCTGGAAGGCTGCTTTCGTGAAATCAAACGCATACTGAAACCCGGTGGTGCCATTTATCTCGCTGACTTTGGCCGCCTCAAATCGCTGAAATCGGTCATATTCTTCGCCTACATGAACCAGGACCGCGACCCACACCAATTGTTGCTGGACTATGAGCGCTCGTTACGTGCGGCATTTCTATTGTCGGATTTTGAGCAACTTGCAACCCAATTTCTGCCAGAAACCGTAAGCATTTACAGCACTTTCAAGGTGCCTTTGCTTATCTTGTTGAAAACACCTGACAAAGCACTGCCTGCCTCAAAAACAAACACGTTGAACGCAATGAGAAAAAAACTGAACCCTCGATTCAGGCATGATCTTGATGACATGAGGATATTTTTCAAGCTTGGCGGCTTGAAGAACGATGTTTTTAGCTAGGGCCTGTTCACACTAATTCCTGGCTGCCCATATGCTGGAGACAGCCCAGGCGATGCGTTCACGCCAGCCAGCATGCTGCGCCCCCCCCATCGGCACAACACCGTAGTGACGGCTATTCGCCGTGGATCAGGCGTTGAGTGATGCCGACTTCATCGTTTTTGTTGAAGAAAAATGGATAAAGCGAACGCGAAGTGCCGGCAGAGTCTGCATTGCCACCGAGCTGCTCAATCTGCTGGTCAACGTAATCCAGTTCCAGCCGAAGCAGGACCGCCGGGGCATTCACCCGGCTGCACAGACGCTCCGGCCCAAATTCCTTAAACCCCAGCATGCGTTTATAAAAAGCCACATGCCGAGGATTTACTTCAATAACCACATCCGTGTGACCTTGCATGACCCGACCATAAATATAGGCAATATGGAAAAGCGATGCCAATACACGTTTGGCACTCTGGGTTTGATCAATTGCCAGCTTGGTGAGCTCGCACACCTTGCGCCCTTCGGCACGCAGGCTGTCAATTTCGGATTTGTATAACTCCTCGACGAGCAGAGACTGAGGTGAGTCCAGGCCCAAAGTCAGCGTACCGATGACCTTGTCTTCCTGAAACGCCATCAACGTGATGCGTTCCGGCGCTTTCTCGAATCCACTGGCTTCGTAGCCGCGGCTGGCATATTTGCGCTGCACCAGCATGCTGGCGGAACTGACTCGCTCGTTGGAATGGGCCAAGCGGATCTTGAAAACCTGCTGCTCCACGTTCTCGTCAGCCTGGCTTTCGGAACTGTGCTTTTCAGGCAGCGCAAGCTCTTTGAGCTGGTAAGGCGAGATGGCGACAATTGTCTTGTCCCACTCGTCCGGAGCCTGTCGTCTCTTGAGTCCTGAAAATATTTTCAGTATTTCCACGCGTATGTCTCAAATCAGAAAAGGGATGTCACGCTGATCATAGCCTTTCGCTTGATTAGGTAGGTATCCATGCCTAATCTTTGCGGCAAAAACCCATACAACTTGATCAATCAACCCATCCGTTACGTTTTCAAATACCGTGCTGCATCCCGCGCAAAATATGTCAGCACACCATCCGCACCCGCACGCTTGAAAGCCAGCAACGCCTCCAGCACACACGCCCGTTCATCCAGCCAGCCATTTTGTGCCGCCGCTTTCAACATGGCATATTCGCCACTCACCTGGTACGCATACGTTGGCGCGCCATACGCATCCTTGACGCGGCGAATGACATCCAGATACGGCATGCCTGGCTTGACCATGACCATGTCTGCACCTTCCTGCAGGTCCATGCCGACTTCCCACAACGCTTCATCGCTGTTCGCCGGGTCCATCTGGTAAGTATGCTTGTTGCCCTTGCCCAGATTGGCCGCCGATCCAACGGCATCGCGGAAAGGCCCATAAAAACTGGACGCATACTTGGCAGCATAGGCCAGAATCCGGGTATGAATATGGCCCGCGCCCTCGAGTGCGGCACGTAATGCAGCCACGCGACCATCCATCATGTCGGACGGAGCGACAATGTCAGCGCCGGCCTGGGCGTGCACCACCGCTTGCTGCGCCAGCACAGCCACGGTTTCATCGTTCATGACATAGCCGCTATCGTCGATCAGGCCATCCTGGCCATGGCTGGTATAGGGGTCCAGCGCGATGTCGGTGATGATGCCCAACTCGGGAAAGCGGCTTTTCAAGGCCGCAACAGTACGCGGCACCAGGCCATCGGGATTGAGCGCCTCTTCGGCACCCAGTGATTTCAGCCCCGCATCAATGACCGGAAATAGCGCCAAAGCGGGAATACCCAGTTGCACACACTCTTCGGCTACCGGCAGCAATAAATCGATCGATAGACGCTCGACACCCGGCATCGAGCCCACCGACTCACGCTTATTCTTTCCATCCAGAACAAAAACCGGGTAAATCAGGTCATTGGATGTAAGCGTGTGCTCACACATCAGGCGGCGTGAAAACGTGTCGCGACGCATGCGGCGCATACGTGCGGCGGGGAAAGTGGAAAGTGGCAGGTTCAAAAACTTCTCCAAAGAATTTGCAGAATGAGTGGAACTATTTGCAGGGAGTCCCGCTCCATCAAGCAGACGATTTCATATCGTCTTCCCGCTTCTCCTCCCTGAGCGGGATGCCTTAATCCCCTTAAGGCATTTGTTGCCCCGGCCCCTCCCTTGGTCGGGGCTTTTTGTTTCGGGCTTTTCAGTACGCTTATTCTTCCGCCGTTTGCTGGCTCGCCTGTTGCGCCCGCTGGAACCAGCCTTCAATCAAGGCGGCAGCCTCATCCGCTCCCAGGCGGGACAAACTCGAAAACAACTGTACCGTAACGCTCTCCAGCGCTGCGAGTTCCTGCTTGACGCGTCGCAGGGTCAGTGCTTTCTCGCTGTTGGACAGCTTGTCCGACTTGGACAGGAGGATATGAACCGGCTTGCCCGTCGGCGTAAACCAGGCAAGCATCTGTCGATCCAGCGGCGTGAGCGGATGTCGTGCATCCATGATCAACACCATTCCCACCAGCGCTTCACGTTCCTGCAGGTAACGCGACAGCAATCCTTCCCACTTTGCCTTCACTTCAGGCGGAACTTTTGCATAACCATAGCCGGGCAGGTCAACCAGATAGGTGTCGGCATCCAGCTCGAAAAAGTTGATCAGCTGGGTGCGGCCCGGTGTTTTGGAGGTGTAGGCCAGGCGATTGATTCTGGTTAACAGGTTGATTGCGCTAGACTTTCCGGCATTGGATCGCCCGGCAAACGCCACCTCGGCGCGGCTATAGGGCAAATCACGCAACTGCGCGACTGATGTGTGGAAATGGGCGCGATTGAGCACGGGCTTGGCAGTCATATTAGTTGCCGCTAAACTACCCGTTTTCCCAAGTTTTGCAAGCTTCAGGAGCTTTTGATGAAACTCGTCGTCTCTCTGGTCGCCGCTCTGGCCACCACCACCGCTTTTGCCAACACCCCCGCTGCGGCCCCGGCCAGCAAAGGCGATCCCAAGGCGGCAGAAACTATTGTCAATCAGGTTTGTGCCGGCTGCCATTCAGCAGACGGTAACAGCATGGCTGCTGCCAACCCCAAGCTGGCCGGCCTCAACGCTGAGTACCTCAACAAGCAACTTGCCGATTTCAAGTCAGGCGCGCGCAAGAACGCCGTGATGAGCGGCATGGTTGCTTCGCTGACACCGCAGGACATGCTGAACCTGTCTGCATATTTCAGCGCGCAGCAGCCCAAGCCGGGCACATCCCAGGATCAGGCACTGGCACTGCTCGGCCAGAAGATCTATCGTGGTGGCGTGCAGGGTGCTGGCGTGCCGGCCTGTGCATCGTGCCACGGCGCACAGGGTAAAGGCATTCCGGTACAGTTCCCGCGACTGGCCGGCCAACATGGCGATTACATTTATACTCAGCTGAACAGCTTCCGTGTCCAGGAACGCAGCAACGATGCGGCCAAGATGATGCGCAGCATTGCCGCCAAGATGACCGATGCCGACATGAAAGCCGTATCGGCATATATTCAAGGCCTGCGCTAGTGCGGGGCTGTTGATACTTTAGTGGCTTTACAACTGCGGCCTGCCCTTTGCGGGTAAACTTTTTGACCGCACCTGAGTCGATGAAAGGGTGGCGTAAGTCACCCTTTTTTCTTGCGCCCTTCAGAGCATTGCCACCTAAATGAACCCCTCCCCGCATTCCTTCGGCAAATCCCTATTTGAGCTGATGAGCTCAATGCGTTTTGCCATCAGCCTGCTGTCCCTGCTTGCGGTGGCGTCCATCATCGGAACGGTGCTGAAACAGGCCGAGCCCTACAGCAACTACATCATCCAGCTCGGGCCTTTCTGGTTTCAGGTTTTCGAAAAGCTGGGCTTGTATGACGTCTATCACGCCGCCTGGTTTCTGCTCATCCTGACTTTCCTGGTTGCATCAGTCAGCGTCTGCATCATTCGCAATGCTCCAGGTTTTGCGCGCGACATGAGAAGCTTTCGCGAACATGTCAGCGAACAATCGCTCAACGCCTTCAAGCACCAGCATTCCGCCAACACCACGCAACCACCCGAAGCGCTCGCCGCCAGCACCCAACGCTACCTGGAAGGCCAGGGTTACACCGTCAAAAACCTGCCGCGCGCAGACGGCGTGCTGCTTGCTGCCAAGGCCGGCAGCTGGAATCGCCTCGGCTATTTCCTGGCGCATTCGGCCATCGTCATGATCTGCATTGGCGGACTGATGGATGGCAATCTGGTATTCAAGGCCCAGCAGTTGCTGGGTTACAAAAAAATCGAGAAACGCGACATCCCGCAAAGCCAGGTACCCGCCATTTCCCGGCTGTCCGCCTCCAACCCGTCATTCCGCGGCAGCGTGCAGATCCCGGAAGGGTCCAGCGCCAGCGTGGCTTTCCTGAACGTGGCCGATGGCTATCTGGTACAGGAGCTGCCGTTCACCGTGGCACTGAAGCAGTTCCGCATCGAACACTACACCACCGGCCAGCCCAAGAACTTCGAGAGTGACATCGAGATATTCGACCACGCCGGCAAGAAAATCCGCGAAGCCACCATCGCCGTCAACCACCCGCTGATCCACGACGGTATCGCGATTTATCAAGCCAGTTTTGCCGATGGCGGGACCCGCCTCGCGATCCGTGGCTGGAACCTGTTCGCGCCGACGGCCGCGTCGTTCGACGTCACGGGCACGGTACATGAGCGCAGCACGCTGACCAGCGAAGCGGGAAACTACACGCTGGAATTCATCGACTTCCGGCCGTTCAACATCGAAAACATGGGCGGTGAAACCACCGCGACGCGCGACACCATGAGCGTGTTCGGCGGCAGCCCGGTCAGCGACAAGAAACACCTGCGCAATGTCGGCCCCAGCTTCCAGTACAAGATGCGCGACGCGCGCGGCCAGGCACGTGAATTCAGCAACTACATGTTGCCGCTGGAACTGGAGGGGCGCTGGTACATGATGTCGGGGGTGCGTGAATCGCCCAATGAATCGTTCCGCTACATACGCATGCCGCTGGACGCGGATGGCCGCATCGACAGCTTCATGCGGCTGCGTGGCGCCCTGATGAACCCGGCATTGCGTCCCGAAATTGCTGCCCGCTTCGCCCGCCAGGCCTTGCCGCAAGACGCCTGGAACACCGAGATCGAGGACAAGCTGAAATTCAGCGCCGCCCAGGTACTGGCGCTGTTTGGCGAAGGTGGTTTTCAGACCCTGGGCCAGTCCATCGAGGACAAGGTACCGGAAGCCGAACGCGACAAAGCCGCGGGCACCTACCTGCGCATTCTGGAACTCGCTGCATTCGAGGCCTTGCACATCGCCAACCGCCAGGCGGGCCTGCCCGCGCCCAAGGCGGATGACGTCACAGGCTGGCTGGTGCGTGATTCGCTTAACAGCATCAGCGACATATTTGTCTATGGTGCACCGGTTTACCTGCAACTTATGCAGTATGACGAGGTCAAGGCTACCGGCCTGCAGCTCACCCGCTCGCCCGGCCAGAACATCGTCTATTTTGGCTCGCTCCTGCTGACGCTCGGCGTGTTCTTCATGCTCTATGTACGCGAACGCCGGGTCTGGCTGCTGGTCAAGCCCGGACGTGCGTTGCTGGCCATGTCGTCCGCCAAGCACACGATCGATTTCGAAAAAGAATTCACGCAACACGCGCAAGCACTCGATACGCTTGCCCGGTAATCCGGAGATTCACCATGGAACTCGCCCTCAATCAACCTGCCCCGCTATTGAAGCGCCTGTCCTGGTTTGACTGGCTGTTTGCCGCCGTCATCACGGCAGGCGGTCTGTTCGCCTTGTCACGCTTTGGCGAATTCATGGATGTCTACGAAAAAGCCATCCTGCTGGCGGCGATTCCCTCGCTGGCCGTGTTCGGCTGGTTCTGGAAACCCTTCCGCGCCCTGTTCATCGTGGTCGGCGCCATCAGCCTGTTCGCCATCAGCCAATACCAGGGCACCCTGGCGCGCATGGAAGAAGCCTTCTTCCTCAAATACCTGATCTCCAGCCAGGCCGCCATCATGTGGATGTGCGCCCTGTTCGGCCTGGCCACGCTGACTTACTGGGGCGGCCTGCTGGCACGCTCCGGCTTCACCATGAAAACCGGCAGCGCCCTGACCTGGTCGGCCATCGCCATGGGCTTTACCGGCCTGATGGTGCGCTGGTACGAGTCCTATCTGATCGGCACCGATGTCGGGCATATCCCGGTGTCCAACCTGTACGAAGTCTTCGTCCTGTTCTGCCTCATCACCGCGATGATGTACCTGTATTACGAAGCCCAGTACCGGACGCGACAGATGGGTGCATTCGTCCTGCTGGTGATCTCGGCCGCCGTCGGCTTCATCCTCTGGTACACCTTCGACCGCGGCGCGCACGAAATCCAGCCGCTGGTGCCCGCCCTCAAATCCTGGTGGATGAAACTGCACGTGCCCGCCAACTTCATCGGCTACGGCTCCTTTTCGCTTTCAGCCATGCTTGGCGTGGCCTACCTGCTGGTGCAGCGCGGCATACTCGCCAGCCGCCTGCCCAAGCCCGAGGTCATCGACGACATGATGTACAAGGCCATCGCCATCGGCTTTGCCTTCTTCACCATCGCCACCATACTCGGCGCGATGTGGGCCGCCGAAGCCTGGGGCGGTTACTGGTCATGGGATCCCAAGGAAACCTGGGCGCTGATCGTGTGGCTGAACTATGCGGCCTGGCTGCACATCCGGCTGGTCAAGGGCCTGCGCGGCCCGATGCTGGCCTGGTGGGCGGTGGTGGGGCTGTTCGTCACCACTTTCGCCTTCCTCGGCGTGAACATGTTCCTGTCAGGGCTGCATTCCTACGGCACCCTGTAATCCAACCGGGCACGGATGAAACCCTTCCGTGCCCACTGTTTGCGCCCTCTATCTCACCCGGTCTATTGAGCATGAAGCGTCCGGCAGGCTCGTATGCAAAATTCCTTTTTTATATCATTCCCCTGGCGCTGATCGCCCTGGCGGCCGGCCTAGGGACGGGCGCATTGCGGAATTCACCACCGGAAGCCGCCGAGCCTGCTACCGCCTCATTATGGAAACTGGGTTTTCCTGACAGCAACGGGCAGCAACAGCGTTTATCGCAATGGCACGGCCAGGTGGTGGTGCTGAATTTCTGGGCCAGCTGGTGCGCGCCCTGCCGTGAGGAAATGCCGGATTTTGTCGCCTTGCGCACCGAATACCATACAAAAGGCGTGGAATTTATCGGCATTGCCATGGATAATCCGGCCAACGTCACACGATTTTTGCAGCAATTTCCGGTCAACTATCCTATTCTGGTCGGGGAAGATGGCGCTTACAGCCTGATACGCCAACTTGGCAACCAGAACGGCGGACTTCCCTACACGATCGTCATTGATCGCCGTGGCAATATCGTGCGGAACCATCTGGGACGACTGACACGCAACATGCTTGAATCCGATTTACGTCGGTTAGTCAACAAGTAGTGCTTTAGCGTCAATATCTGGACAATTTACCCTCATTTACGGCAAAATCGCTGCATGACGACTAAACGAACCGGCCGCTCTGCGACCAAATCGGCCTCCAGTCTGCGCCCACATGTCCTGGTCATGCATGGCCCCAACCTCAATTTGTTGGGCAGCCGCGAACCCAGGCACTACGGTCTTGCCACGCTCGACGACATCAATCGCGCGCTGGCCGGTCGTGGCGAAACAGCCGGGGCACACGTCGAAACCTTCCAGCACAACCATGAAGGGGCCTTGATCGACCGGGTGCACCAGGCCGCGCGCGACCATGTGGATTTCATCGTCATCAATCCCGCAGCCTACACCCACAGCAGCATCGCACTGCGTGATGCCCTGGCCGCCACGGCCATCCCCTTCGTTGAAGTACACCTTTCCAACATCTACGCGCGTGAATCCTTCCGCCATCATTCGTATTTTTCCGACCTCGCGGTTGGCGTCGTGTCCGGTCTCGGCGCGCACGGCTACGAACTGGCGCTGGAATACGCCCTGCGTCACCTCCAAAACAGGACCCCCCATGGATCTCAGAAAACTGAAAAAGCTCATTGATCTGGTCGAAGCCTCTGGCATCGCCGAGCTGGAAATCACCGAAGGTGAAGAAAAAGTCCGCATTGCCAAAAGCATTGCCGGCGCACCCATGATGATGGCCCACGCGCCGCAGATGGTTCACGCTTCGGCGCCGGCGGCGGCGCCCGCCCCGGCGGCTGCCGCCGCTCCGGCTGAAGATGCCTTGCCCGAGGGCCACGTGGTGCGCTCGCCCATGGTCGGCACGTTCTATCGCGCCCCGGCACCCGGCTCCAAAAACTTTGCGGAAGTCGGCCAGAGCGTGAATGCCGGCGACACGCTGTGCATCATCGAGGCGATGAAGCTCCTGAACGAAATCGAATCGGACCAGAGTGGCGTCATCAAGGCCATCCTGGTTGAAAACGGCCAGCCGGTGGAATACGGCGAGCCGCTATTTGTTATCGCGTAAGGCGTCAGGCGTAAGACGTACGGCGCGCAACCCGCACCAGCATACGTCTCACCCCTCACGCCTCACGCCTCACCTGGCTTAGAGCGCATGTTTGAAAAAATCCTGATCGCCAACCGTGGCGAAATCGCCCTTCGCATCCAGCGTGCCTGCCGCGAAATGGGCATCAAGACCGTTGCCGTCTATTCCGAGGCCGACCGCGATGCCAAGTACGTGAAGCTGGCCGACGAATCAGTCTGCATCGGCCCGGCCTCGTCGCTGCAAAGCTATCTGCACGTACCGTCGATCATCGCCGCGGCTGAAGTCACCGACTCCGCCGCCATCCATCCCGGCTATGGCTTTTTGTCTGAAAACGCCAATTTTGCCGAGCGGGTGGAATCCTCGGGCTTTACCTTCATTGGTCCACGCCCCGACAACATCCGCCTGATGGGCGACAAGGTGGCCGCCAAGCAGGCCATGATCGAAGCCAAGGTGCCATGCGTGCCGGGTTCGGATGGCGCGCTGACAGACGATGCCGACGAAATCATCAAGACCGCCGCCCGTATCGGCTACCCGGTCATCATCAAGGCCGCGGGCGGCGGCGGCGGGCGCGGCATGCGCGTGGTGCACACCGAAGCCGCACTGTTGAACGCAGTGACCATGACCAAGACCGAGGCGGGCACCGCCTTCGGCAACCCCATGGTCTACATGGAAAAATTCCTGCAGACCCCGCGTCACGTCGAAATCCAGATCCTGGCCGACGAGCATGGCAATGCGGTCCATCTGGGCGAGCGTGACTGCTCGATGCAGCGCCGTCACCAGAAAGTCCTGGAAGAAGCGCCCGCACCCGGGCTCGACCCCAAGCTGCGTGACAAGATCGGCGAGCGCTGCGCCGAGGCCTGCCGCAAGATCGGCTACCGCGGCGCCGGCACCTTCGAGTTTCTCTATGAAAATGGCGAGTTCTATTTCATCGAAATGAACACCCGGGTGCAGGTCGAACACCCGGTGACCGAACTCATCACCGGCATCGACATCGTGCAGACCCAGATCCGCGTTGCCGCCGGCGAGAAACTGCCATTCACGCAAAAGGACATCCGCTTCAAGGGCCACGCCATTGAGTGCCGCATCAACGCCGAGCATCCGACCACCTTCGTGCCCAGCCCCGGCAAGCTGACCAATTACCATGCGCCCGGCGGTCCCGGCATCCGCGTCGACTCGCACGTCTACCACGGCTACTACGTGCCGCCGCACTATGATTCGATGATCGGCAAGGTCATCGCCTACGGCGATACACGCGACCAGGCCATCGCCCGCATGCGCGGCGCGCTGATGGAAATGGTGATCGAAGGCATCCAGAGCAACATTCCCTTGCACCAGGACCTGCTGAACGATGCCGCGTTCATTGCCGGCGGCACCAGCATTCATTATCTGGAGCACAAACTGGCCGGAGAAAAGGGCTGAGCCAATCCATCCGGGCGAGCGGTGAACGCACCGCCCGCCCCCTCATTCCCATTACCGCCCATCACACATGCCCTGGCAATCCGTCCGTATCCTCGTCGACTCCAAACAGGCTGAGCCGCTGTCCGACGCGCTGATGGAAGTCGGCGCGCTGTCGGTGTCGCTGGAAGACGCCGATGCCGGCACGGTGGACGAAACGCCGCTGTTCGGCGAGCCCGACCACCCTACTGCCGAACTATGGCCGCACAGCATCGCAGCGGTACTCATGGATGAACACGCCAATGTGGCCGACACGCTGGCCGCAGCCGCGAAACAAGCCGGGGTTCCCACTCCAACCGAATACACGATCGAAATCGTGGCCGAACAGAACTGGGTGCGCCTGACCCAGTCGCAGTTCGACCCCATTCCGATCTCGCCGCGCCTGTGGATCGTGCCCACCTGGCACGACGCTCCCGACAGCAGCGCGATCAACCTCAAGCTCGACCCCGGCCTGGCTTTCGGCACCGGCAGCCACCCGACAACCCGGCTCTGTCTGCGCTGGCTCGACGCGCATATTGCCGGTGGCGAAACCCTGCTGGATTATGGTTGCGGCTCCGGCGTCCTCGCCATCGCCGCGGTCAAACTCGGGGCGGCGCGGGTCGACGGCGTCGATATCGATCCGCAGGCGGTGACGGCCTCGTGCGATAACGCCACGCTCAATGGGGTCACGGCCCATTTCTGCCTGCCCGGTGAACTCGCATCAGGGCAATACGACATCGTCGTCGCCAACATCCTCACCAATCCGCTCAAAGGCATGGCACCGCTCCTGGCGAGTCACGTGCGGACGGGTGGTCAACTGGTGCTGTCCGGCATTCTGGCCGAGCAGGCCGAGGACGTCATGGTGGTGTATCGCGACTGGTTTGACTTCGAGCCACCCGAAGTCGACGAGGGCTGGGTCCGCCTGGCGGGCGCCAAACAGTGAGCTACCGCACCACCTGCCCGCATTGCGTCAGCGTGTTCCGTCTCGGAACCGACCAACTCGACGCTGCGCAGGGCTGGGTGCAATGCAGCGTATGCGGTGCCGCCTTCGATGCGCACCTGAGCCTGCTGATGGAAGATGGTTCGCCGCTTCCGCCGGTCGAACCCGAGATCATCGAAGCACCCCAGCCGGAAGAAGAGATCGAAGCCCTCGAACCCGAACGTCAAGAAACCAGCCCAGCCCCCACCCGGCAAGATCTCCCCGGCGAGCCCGTCACCGAAACAGCCGACACCGCAGAAGAAACGCTTGCAGCCGATACACCACGTGGCATTATCCAGCGCGCAGACCCGCTCGACCTGCCCTCGATCATCCTCATCGACCCCAACACCACCGTATCGGACGACCCCGGGCCCATGCCGCAGGTCTACGACACGTCGGCGTATCCGAACGCACCCACCGCGCAGCAGGACCTTCCGGCCGCAACATCAGCCCAGCCCGCCCATCCGCCTGCCGCGCGCATCGAATATGCCACGCCGCTGCCCGGTTCCGCGCGGCTCCAGCTCCCCTCACGCCGCCTCAGTCCTTGGGTGTGGGGGGTCGCCAGCACGCTGCTGCTACTGGTATTGCTGGCACAGTCTGCCTACTTCCTGCGCGACACCCTCGTCAGTCGGCTGCCGCAGACCCGTCCGGCATTCGAACAGGTCTGTGCCGTGGCCGGTTGCACGCTGTCGCTGCCAAAAAATCTGGGCCTGCTGCAAATCGTCGGCAGCGACCTGCAGACCGAAGCACCCGCAAGGGGTACGCCGGCGGGTGCCCCGCTGCTGCGCAGCGACCCTTCCGCAGCCAGCGGCCGCCTCAAGCTCACCCTCACGCTTGGCAATCGGGCCCATCACGTGCAGGCCTGGCCGGTTCTGGTGCTCACCCTGACCGATCAACGCAACCGTCCCCTGGCGCGGCGCAGCTTCGCGCCCAGCGAATATCTGGAAGATGCCCAGCGCATTGCTGGCGGGATTCCGCCGCGTAGCGAACAACCCCTGAGCCTGCCGCTGACAGTACGCAATCTGGCGCCCATGGGTTTCGACCTGCGGTTGACGTACTGACATCCGCAGAAACGAAGAGGGTACCCGCTATTCGGTACCCCAATACGGCGTGGCGATCGCCTCGCCAAGATCTGCCTCCACCAGACGGCGGCGCACTTCCAATAGCTTGTTAATCAGTGCCGGCTCGGTGCTGGCATAAGCGTCGGCGTCAGGGACCCGCTTCACCACCACGCCAAGCAGTTCGGTAATGGCATTGCCAATGGAATTCTGGCTGATGGTGACGATGAGCTTTCCGGCATCGTTGCGGTAGATGAGCTGCTTGAAAGCGGGCTGCCAACGGATGGCGTTAGCGTACCTGGCATCATGGATACAGCGGTCGCGCACCATCTTCGCAGCCTTGAGGAAATCGTTGTTGAAAAGCAATTCCTCCTCCACGAGATCCGGAAAATAAACGTCGCGCGGCATGGAAGAGTTGCGCGTGGAAACCTGGCCGAAGAAGGTACGGTAGAAATCGAGGAAGCCCTTGAGGAGCATGTCATATTCCTTCCAGAAGCGGGGCCGCTTGAGCGACTCGGCGCCGCCGGTGACTTCCCAGCTTGGCAAGCCCTGCGGGTAGCCAGTCAGCGCAATCTTGCAGGAACCGGCCTGGCACGGTCTGAGGATCTCCAGGTCCAGCCCGTCGAAGAAGGCCCGGTAAACGTCGCGCATATGGGCCTGGAAAAGCGAATGCTGCCCGCCGTCGGTAAGGTTGGGGTTGTTCGTATCGGCCAGCGGGGCGGCGGCAAGCTCGGCCTTGTCGAAAACGATAAAGTGGTTGTGCAGCATGCGGATCGATGGCACGCCGGGCGAGGTGAGCGGCCAGGTCGCGTCGAGGCTCGCCTCGCCGGCAAGGACGAGGTGTCGGTCAGGGTCCGGGTAGCGCTCCAGCATATAGTCGAAAATGATCTGGTTCATGCGGTTCCAGACGTTTTTCACTGCTTCCGGCACCTGCGTGCGGCGCACCGGGCGACCCAGGGGGTCGAGGATGGACTCGGACGAGTTGTAGATGATCGACGTATCGAACTCATTGCTGTGACCGAGCGCCTTGCGGTAAAGCAAAAGACCCTCGGGGTTGATGAGCAGACCGTTGTTGTGCACCAGATCGTTGAGGTTCTCCGTGCTGTTGAAGAACTCGTTGGGTTTCATGCCCTCCGGCACCTCGAGGGGGATGGCGCGGAAGGGATTGACGATCTCTCTTGGGCCTGACTGCATGGCGTTGCTCCGAAAAGATGGCTAGCGTCCAGCATTGCACCACGCAGCATCGGCGCGAGGCAATGAGGGGATTTTTATCGTCACATAGGCGCCTTTAATCCGCTCCGCCGGGCATCGGCAGGGTGAAGCCAGCCAGGCACCCAGGACCGGGATCTGGATTCATGGACCCAGGCCCAATTTCACAACTTCAGGCCTTTGCTCCTCCACCCACAATCCGCCACTGGCCGGCGCAGCGCTTGTCAGGTATAGTGCGGCTCTCCGTTGCGGGAGAGCGCATGCATCGCATGCCGCCGAAGGCGCAAACACCCGAAATCGCTCAGGCAAACCGGACCGCAACAGCAGGAACACTCTGGAGAGCGCGGGCGCTGTGTGTCACCACCAGCCTGCCGCCACCGAAGGGGCAGCGGCAGGCTGGATCAGCTGGCCGTAATCTCTCAGGTACCAAGGACAGAGGGGTGAAGCGTTTTCGTGCTTTACCTTTTTTATTTTGGTATCCCCATGCCCAGTCAAACTGCACTCAAACAAACCCCCCTCAACGCCACCCATCGCGAGTCCGGCGCCAAAATGGTCGATTTCGGCGGCTGGGACATGCCGGTCAACTACGGTTCGCAGATCGAGGAACACCACACAGTCCGCACCGGCTGCGGGCTGTTCGACGTCTCGCACATGCTGCCGCTCGACATCAAGGGCGCCAATGTGCGCGGCTTCCTGCGCCGTCTGGTCGCCAACAACGTTGACAAGCTGCAGGTGCCGGGCAAGGCCCTGTATTCGTGCATGCTGAATGAAGCCGGCGGCGTCATCGACGACCTCATCATCTATTTCATGGACGAGTCCTGGTTCCGCCTGGTGGTTAATGCCGGCACGGCGGAAAAAGACCTCGCCTGGATGGAAAAAATGAACGCCGACTGGGAGATGGACCTTACGCTCACGCCGCGCCGCGACCTGGCCATGATCGCCATCCAGGGTCCCAACGCCACGCAGGCGCTGAACGAGGCGCTGCCCGGCGTCGACAGCATCACCGCCCATCTCAAGCCTTTCAACGCTGCCGCCATGGGCGAGATGTTCATCGCCCGCACCGGCTACACCGGTGAAGACGGCTATGAAGTGATGGTGCTGGCGAAATCCGCACCCTTCTTCTGGAAAGCGCTGGTTGAGGCGGGCGGCAAGCCGATCGGCCTCGGCGCGCGCGACACGCTGCGGCTCGAAGCCGGGATGAACCTCTACGGCCAGGACATGGATGAAACCACCTCGCCACTCGAATCCGGCCTGGCATGGACGGTGGACCTGAAGACCGCACGCGACTTCGTCGGCCGCAAGGCGCTCGAAGCCAGCGAAGTGACGAAGCAACTCGCCGGCCTGATCCTGCTGGACAAGGGCGTGCTGCGCAGCCATCAAAAAGTCATCACCAAAAACGGTGAGGGCGAGATCACTTCCGGCACATTTTCGCCTACGATGCAGCAATCGATCGCACTCGCCCGCATCCCCCTCGGCATCGCGCCGGGCGAGGAAGTTGAAGTCGAGATCCGCGACAAGAAGCTGAAAGCCAAAGTGGTGAAATATCCGTTCGTGCGCAACGGCAGCGTTTTGATTTAAAAAACCATTCGATCCGCGAAGGACGCGAAGAAACACGAAGCAAACCCTGGTCGTTTTTGATTTTCTTCGCGCCCCTTCGCGTCCTTCGCGGATAAAACTGATTTAACTGGAGCAAACCATGAGTATTCCTGCTGACCTCAAATACACCCCCAGCCACGAATGGGTGCGCGTCGAAGCCGACGGCACGCTGACCGTGGGTATTACCCACCACGCTCAGGACCTGCTGGGCGACATGGTGTTCATCGAAAGCCCGGCTGCCGGCCGCACGCTGGCCAAGGGCGAAGAATGTGCCGTGGTCGAATCGGTAAAGGCCGCATCCGACGTTTACGCACCGGTTGCCGGTGAAGTCATCGCCGCCAATGGTGACGTCGAATCCAGCCCCGAATCGGTGAACCAGGACGCCTACGCCGCCTGGCTGTTCAAGCTCAAACCCGCCAACGCGGGCGATGTTGCCGAGTTGCTCGACGCCGCGGCGTACCAGAAGCTGGTCGAGTCGGAAGCGCATTGAAAATTCGTGAGGCGAAAGGGGTGAGGTGTTGCCCCCGCGCCTAACGCCTC
>JAIOJU010000093.1 GCA_019911765.1 Thiobacillus sp. | reverse complement strand
GCCATGTCGCCTGCGGTGCTGAACTGGCCCTTGGGCGTCAGCGTCTTGTCAGTGTTCGTATCGACCACACCGACCAGCCGAATATCGCCGCTGCTGGTCAGCCGGGTTTCTTTCACACCTTGCAGGGCGAAATTGCCGGTCAGATCGATCAGCCCGGCATTGACTTCGAGCACGCCTTCGCCCCCCGTCGCGGTCTCTACCCTGGCTTGCGCGACAGGGTCGCCATTGCCGAGGTTGACGTACATCCCTTCCAGATTCACCACCGATGCATCGGTCAGCACGAAGTTCGGCGCATCGAGCGTCAGGCGCCCGCGCGGCTTGATGGCCATCGTGCCGTCGAAAACGATACGGTTGCCGACCTTGATGTCGAGATTGTCAAAATTCTTCAGCTGCGATGTGGACAATACCCCGCTGGCATCGTCTGCATCCTGCAGAGCGGTGCCCGGTGCGGTCAGGTACGCCGGTACGGCAGCACTGACATCGTCGGACAACAGCAGGCGGTGCGCGAAGAGATCGCCGCTGACCGGATCGACCGGATAGCTGGCGATCGTTATTCCGTCGGACAGCACTGGCCTGTCCAGTTCGATACGCAGTGTGCCGCCCTCGGCCTTGTCCGTTCCGCCCTGCGCCTGGAGGATCGCGCCCTCCTGAACAAACAGCCCTTCGGCTGCAGTGAGTCGAATCGTGCCGCCGGCCGATGGCAGTGCAGTGCGTGCATAGACGGTGCTGCCATTCACGCCCTTGGGCAGATCGATATTGCCGACAGCGCCCGACGCATCGAGCAGCGCGCCGGTTTCGGCCATGAGATAGCCGCCGGTAAGCAAGGAAATGCTGCCGCCGTCGATCACCTCGCCCTGGATCAGGCCGTTGGCTGCCCGGTAAGTCCTGGCGATCCCGGCTACCGACAGCCGGGCCTCGGGTCCCAGCCAGATGGAAACATTAGGGGTATAGAAACCACCCGATTCACCTGCCTTGAGCGTCAAGGAGCCGCCCGGCGCGGAAAGATCGCCATTGATGTCAATATTGCCCGCCGACAATTGCAGGGCGGCCTGGGAATCCAGATTGATGCTCGCCTGCTGGCCCACACTCAGATTGTTTGCTGCCGACAGCGCGAGATTGGTGGCCGGCCGCTCCGTCTTGGCCACATGATCGCGCTCCAGCAGCCTTGCCTGCGAGAACCCGGCGATGTCCGCGGCCGTGCGCTGCGTGATTCCGGAGGAAGACACGACACGCGTAAGCGCACGCGGCGCCAGGTGGGTGTTTTCGGCAACCATCAGGTTACCTGCCGAACTCTTCACCGTGTAGCCAGCAAAGCCGCCCTGAGTGAAGAAACCCTCATCCAGCAGCAGTTCTCCCGGTGCCGCTGGTTGCGCGCCGCCAATCCGGACATTCTCGGCGGTTTGCACCTCCAGGTTGCCCCCCCTGCCCACTTTGCCGGCAGAATCCAGCACCCCGTAGCTCTGTATCCTGCCTGCCAGGTTCATGGATGGCTGATTATTCACATCGTTGCCAACCCCTTGCTTCAGACTGATGTTTCCGCCCTTGCCTCCCATCACGGCTTTGCCGTCACTCTTGAGCCAGCCCCCCGCGCTCGCATCGATCAAGCTGTCTTGCCCCAGTTCGAGACGGCCGCCGCCTGCATTCACGCTGATCGATCCGCCATTCAGCACGACCGGCTGGTAGTTCGACCTGAACAGGCGGTCGAGATAGTCGTTGCTCCACAAGCCAGCCGTCGAGATCGCCCCGTTGATGGAAACATGCTGGTCGTAGGCCTGCATCGGCATGCCGGCCAATGCGCTGGCCGAGTTATAGACCCCGTATTTCGACTTCAGGCTGACCGCGCCACCGGCGGCGTTGATCCTGCCGTCGATATCGACCTGGGCGCCCGTCAGGCTGACACTGCCGCCAGGACCCAGGTCCAGGGTCTGGCCGGATGCCAGCTCGATGGCGTTGTTGGAATAGACCGACAGGCGGCTGATGCCGCCCTGCTTGAGTTGAATCGGGTCGAGGACGATTTCGCGCATCGCCTGGTTGAGGTCGATCTCCCGACCCAGCGCGGCCTTTTGTTCGTCGCTCAACTCGACCCAAAGGGAGGTGGCATAATCCGGCGCATCTTCTTTCAGCTTGCCGAAGCTGACCTTGCTCATCAAGCGGTAGTCCTGGTCAGTTCCGGCATCGACGGTCTGGTCGAAACCGAGTATCAGCTGCCCGCCCCTGGGCAGCGGATCGCCTGTGCCGCCGCGCTGGTGGATGCCGGCAACGGTCGTGCCGCTCATCGTTCCCTGCAGCGCCGCAACCGGCGCAACGACGCGCAGCGTGCCCGCATCCTTGCCCTCCACGTAGCCCTGCTCATAGACCGTCCTGTCCGGCCCAAGCCCTTGGTAAAGCCTGTCCGGCGCAGCGGTGGCAATGTCGTACAGCCGCCCCTTGTAGACCAGCTGGCTGGTGGTGACTTCCCCATTCTGGTACTGAAGCGAGCCGCCGGAAAAATCGATCTTCGCATCCTTGCGAACCACTACCCCGCCCTCGGAATACAGGTTGACCGTTCCTCCTGTGGTGCTCTTTTCGTCGATCCTGCGACCGATCTGGGCGATATAGCCGGAAGCATCCGCCAGAGCCGTTCCCTGCTGGGTCACTGTCTGGCCATTGACATCCACCGTGACGACGTCGCGTATATCCACCTTGATTTTCTTACCATACAGCGGATTGTCCGGATCGCCATACATCGCCTCGTAGTAGGCATTTTCCTCGCCGTGCAGCAGGGGCGCGTCGCGCAGCTCGTTGCCACGCAGTTCCACCTCCACCACGTTGCGCTCCATGTCGATGCTCACGTCGCGCAGGCCGCTAACGTCGAGGCGGGCGCCCTCGTCCACCTGCAGGCGGCAATCCAGGCAAAGTCCTTCTGTGCCGTTGTATTGCTTCAGAAAGGACTGGGAAGACGACTGGTCGATCAGATAGGGATTCGGGTTGTCGCTGTCGTTGCGGGCGAACAGGGTGATTTCGCCGCTTGGCGCCACCAGGGACGCGTTTTCCTGCACCCACACCGACTTGCCTTGGGCGAAGATTCTGGACTGGCTAAAGAGCTGGGCATCCTGAATCGTCTCATCGGATATCAGGGCATAAAACACGGCGGGGTCCGCCTTGCCGCTGTAATAGTCCTCGACCTGCTGCCGGCCAAGCTTCCCGGCGGCAATCGCGGCATTCACCTTGCCCTCGTCCAAAGCCGGCATGATGGCAGCATGACTGCCGATTCCGAACACCACCTCTCCGGTCTCGTTGGCCGCGGGCCGGTTATTGACGGTGGCGGCCGTCTTGTCCGGATTGATCTGTTGCGCCAGCAGATGAATGGTTCCGTTGACGTTGACGGTCGTGCTGGCCGTGGCCACGCCTTCCTGTTTGACGATGGCGCCGATCAGCGTAACGTCGCCGCCTGCGCCGGCAGCGATCGTGCCCAGGTTCCGTGCCGTGCCACCGCCTTCCACCACCACCACCAGGCCGCGAAGCAGGCTGTCGGTACTGTCTGGCGTATGGAAATACGCCTTCTTTCCGGCGGCCAGAATGATCTGGCCGCCCTGTGTTTCGGTGCGGCCTTCATTCGTCACCTCTGGCGCCATCAGGATGATGCGCCCGTCCTGTCTGGAAGCCACATAGGCGCCATCAGCCACTTTTACCGTGCCTGCCAGCCTGCCCAGATCGAGCTCGCCCGTACTGTTGTACTGGTCGCTGAATGCCGCCTCGCGGCCGTCGAGGCTGAGGAAGCCGTTCATGAACAGATCATCATCCTTGATGTCATGGGTGGAGGCCACCAGGGTGTGCAGGTTCACCTGGGCGCCCTTGTCGAACAGGATGCCGTTGCGGTTGATGACATAGACTGCGCCGGGAGCGTTCAGCGCCCCCTGGATGACACTGGCCTCGTTGCCGGTGATGCGGTTCAGGGTCGCGGCGGTGACGCCGGGCTGGTTGAAGTTGACCGTTGCCTGGGAACCGATGTTGAAGCTGTTCCAGTGAATGATGCCGTTCTGGGTCGCCTGGTTGATGTTGAGCGTATTGCCGCTCTGCGCAATGCCGATATCGCCATATTTCACCACTGCGCCGCCCGGCAGTGCATTGCTCGGCAAATCCGCTGCCCAGGCCGGGGTAGCCAGAACCACGCTGGCGAGCACTGCCCCCGCCAGCGACCGGGCCGAGCCACTCGCGGCTTTGCCGCGACCGCGTGTCGTTTCGGCGGCAGGAACCTGCATCCCTAAAGTCGCGTTGAATACCAGCCGATAACGGTTGCGGTTCATGGTGTTCTCCTGTCAGAGTCAGGCTTCATGGAAAGCGGCCGACATCCTGTTTTGCTTGCTTATGTTAATTTTTGACTGCTTGTTTATGGTTACCCCGGGAATGAGCTGAATGGCTCATTCCCGGTGCTCCACCACCCCATACCTTCATGCGCCGCGGCCGGCGCCTACCACTCCGCGCCGAGGCGGAAATGAACCCGGCCATCCCCGGCTTCCACGCCGCCGGCATCTTCCAGCGGCCAGGCATAATCCAGCGCACCGCTGACGCGTTTGGCCGCGCGAAAGCGCAGGCCCAACCCCACCGAGGCGAGCTCGAAACGGCTTTGCTGCAGGGCAGCGGCCTCCAGGAAATCCAGGCGGGCCGCTTCGGCGAAACCAAGCAGTCGAAGTTCGTTCAGGCCGGGCGCCCAGGTGCCGGCCAGCGACGGACTGCTCAGCTCCAGCCCTACGCGCCAGCCGCGGTCGCCCAAGGCGGCCGATTCGGGATAACCGCGCACCGTATCGGCGCCGCCCGCCGCCATCTGCTCGTTGGAAATCAGGAGCGAATCGGTAAACTGCGCGGACACGTTTTCTGCCAGGATGAAGCCACTGTCGAAGGCATGCTGGTGACGGACATCGGCCTTCAGATAGGCGAAATTGGCGCGTGCGCCGGGCCGCTTGGCGTCGAATTCGGCCGAGTCACTCACCACATCGCGCAGGGAGAACACGGTGGAAAGGCCAATACGGGTCTGATCCTTCTTGCCGACCAGGCTCAGGTCATACCCCAGGGTGAAGGGCAGATACGTGATCGGCAGGTTCGAGTCCTGAGAACTCCCAAACAGCACGGAATCCTGATAGTCCTTGTAGTCCATCCCCAGGCTCAGGGAATGAAACACCCCCGGCAGCGGACGCAGCGGCAGGATGTAGCGCAGGCCAAGGATGACGCCCTTGCCGAGCGAGTTGATACCGCCCACCGTGGTCACATCGGTATCCGATTTCACCCCATAGAGCGCCAGCGTATTGCCCGATGCCAGCGGCGCGACATAGGTCGCCACCAGCACTCTGGATTCTTCCGGCACTTCGGGCGCCATCTGGACATTCAGATTGAGGCTGTGCCCTTCCTGCCACAGGTTGTCATAGCGTACTGCGGCGCTGAGACGGGTTTTCGACGTATCGCGACTGTAGCGATCGTTCAATTCCACGGTAGCGTGCAGGGGGAGCTGATCATCCACTTTCAGTTCGGCCTCGATGGTGCCCGGGATGCGACCCGAGCGCAGTAGCGGCGTCACCTTTCGGCCCGCATTGCGGTTCAGGCCGACCAGTTCCTTTTGCACCGTATTGAAGTTGGGCACCCTGCCCTCCTCCAGTTCCGCCGCACCCGCCTTGATGGCGCCGAGCGAGTAGTAGCGCGAGCCGCTCACCTTGAGCCGCTCGATCTTGCCTTCCGTCACCGCCAGGCGCACCACGCCATGTTCGACCTGCTGCTCGGGCAAGGCGACAAAGACGGTGAGATAGCCCGCCGATTGATAGGCCTCTTCCAGCGCGGCACGGGCCTGCTGCACGTCATCGATGGTCTTCTTCTCGCCGAGGAAGGGATAAACCGCCTCTTCGATGCGCTCCCGGGCCAGCGTGGAATTGCCTTCCACCCGGTATTCCAGAACGTCGAAGCGGTTGACGTCGCTAGCGGAGACCGCGTCCGTCGTGGCAGGCGTGCCTTCGGGCAACGTTTGCGTATCCTCCGCAGAAGGTTCGGAGCCAGTCGGGGGAAGCGCCTCGGCCAGCGCACCGGCCGGGGCCGTCAATACAAGGGACAACCCGCACCACGCCACAAGGCGCATCAGGCGGGCCATCCGGAATTGGGTGTGTCGAACGATCGACATCTGATGAAAAATTGTCATGCCATTCCAGCGAAAAAGCCATTCCCTGCTCGCGCGGGGAATGGCGTACTTCAAGGTATCAGGCGGGATTGCTCCGCCTGTTGCCGCTCAACCGATCACTCGAACAACTCGAAGGGCTTGCAGGCGTTGCCACTGCGGGTGCCCTTGTGCACGCGGGTGGGAAAGGCGCCATGGCTGGATGCGCCGGGCACCACGAAAATGCCGGTCAGCGGGGCCACTTTGCTGGGGTCACCCATCAGGCCGGCCATCTTGCCCAGGTAGGTCTTGACGTTGGCAGGCGCATCGTTGCGATAGGCCAGAACCATCTCTTCGGCGAAGTCGTAGCGGCCTTCGACCACGCTCTTGCGCTGGTCGGCATCTTCGTTGGGGGAGACGCCGTCAAGCTTGACGAAGTGCCAGTCGTTGGAGGTGCCTTCGGTGCCGGCCTTGCCGTCGCTGTTCTCCAGCGAGATCACGCCAAGGGCCCATTCGTCTTCAGCGCCGCCGTCAGCCTGGGTGACGCCCTTGGCGAAAGCCGTGTCGTCGATGTTGTTGTTGCGGCGGCTCAGGCAGTTGATGACGTCGCCGGTGCCCGGAGCTTCGAACACGGCCATGCCGTTGCTGCCGTCGGCCGGGAAGTCAGCCGAACGCACGGAATCCAGGGCGCCAAAAGTCGGGTTGGCTTTGCCGCAGGGGTTGTTCAGGAAGAACACGTCCATCGAGGACTGGGTGCCCGAGGAGATGACGCGGCGGCACAGGTTGATGATCTTGTTGGGGGAATCCACGTGGTTCGGCAGGATTTGCGTCCAGTCGTACTTATAACCGCCGGAGGCCGACAGGATCGAAGCGAACTGCTGCTTGGCGATGCTGGGCTGGTTGGCCAGGTCCATGGCACCCACGGTCAGCCCCTGCTCGGCCTGAAGGGCCTGGTAGAGCTTGGTGGTCACGCCGATGCCGAAGCCCTGGCCGGCGAAACCGGCCTTGACCGTGTAGCCGCCGCTCACCAGAGCGGGGTCGAACTGGCCACGGCCGATGGCGATGTTCTCGTCCACGTCGGAGAAGCCACCGTGGGCATCCACCAGCTTGGTGCCGCAAATCTTGGTCACGGTGTCGCAATTGGCGTCGTCCAGAACCTTGGTCTGGGCATTGCGCATCAGGGCACGGTCGAAGGTCTCCAGCGAGCCGTCGGAGTCGTTCTTGGTCATGAAGACCTTGGCGCTGGCGGGCAGGCCGGAGGCAGGGTCCATGCCGGCGGAACAGAACACGCCCTGGATCTTGCCGCCGTCCGAGTAGACGTCACCGGTGTGGCCGGCGCACATGTACTTGGCCACGTCGCCAACCGACTTCTTGACGGCGGTCGCACCGTCCAGATAGACGACCAGGGTGGGATTGAGGGCAGCAGCGCTGGCGGAACCGGCGGCCAGGGCGGCCACGGCGAAAGCGATTTGATGCAGTTTCATTTGAAGCTCCTGTTAGAAAAACGATGGACTGTCAGCAATGGGCTGTCAGCAGATTCAGGCCATTTGACGGCGACGGGCCATGAAACCCACCAGGCCCAGACCGGCCAGCAGCATGGCGTAGGTATCAGCCTCGGGCACGGCGGCGACGGCGTAGTTCAGATTGCCGCCCTGGAAGGACCACTGGCCTGCGGCCTCGGTGTAAGCGATCGGGGTCAGGCTGAACTGCGTGCCGCCGGTGGCGACCAGGCCAAAGTTGGCCACTTCGTTGGCATCGACCATCACGCTGAAAGGCAAATTGTTCTGGAGGCTGGTGCCGATGTTGTCGAACCAGTAGGTGGTCGAACCCGCAGTCGAGTAGGCGGAGCCGTTGGCCACGACATTCATGTCGCCGCCCACCACGTCGCTGTTGGTGTTCAGCTTACCCAGCACGGCATCCGCCTTGTTGGTGGCAGAGCCCAACTGGTTGCTCTTGGTGGCACCGATGTCGGCAGCAGAAATGGCGGTGTTGGTGGTGACCCACATACGGTCATTACCAGCGGCAGTGCCCGAGCTGTCGGTGGCCAGCACGGTGAAAACGGCATTGTCCAGATTGCCGCCGACAGCGGCCTGGAACGAACCCCACTGGCTCCAGCTATTCAGCGAGAAGGACTGGCCCAGGTTGGCGTCGAAGCTGTCCATGGCAATGCCCATATCGCCAACGAAGGAATAGCCGGCGGTGGTGTCGTACACGGCCAGGAACAGTTCGCCGTTGCCGCTGGCGGAGGTGCTGATGGCAGCGTTGGCGGAACCAGCAGCAGCCAGCAGTGCGGCGGCGACCAGTGCATTAAGTTTGAAGTTCATGTAGTGCTCCTCTTTAAAATGAAAAAAAGACCCAGAAAGTTTTGGTGCTTTCCGCCCCCCCTTGGGGAAGACCTGCCGAACCAAGCGCCAGGCCAACCGGAAATAGAGCCCGTATGACAGCGGACACGAACACTTTAGGGATCGTGGATGACATGCAATGAGGAGCAAAAGGTATGGAAATTGAGCCGGTCGGCTCATCCCGAATTCTGCGCGCGCGTGCCACGGGTACGCGCTTCAAGAATCAAGACTCAGGTTTCAAGGGATTCCATATTGGGCAGGAACTGACCTTCCTGGCTTGCACCTTGCAACCTGTGTCTTGAAGCCCATGCGAAGCACGGGCGCGCTATTCCGCGCTGTTGCGGATAGCCTGTGCCCGCAAAAACCCCAACGCGATGGACTTGGCGACGGCCTGCCCGCGCGTGCGGACAACCAGTTTCTTCATCGCGTGGCGCAGGTGATTCTTAACAGTGAGCATCGACAATCCCAGAATGTCGGCAATCTCATCGTTGGTCTTGCCGTCACGGACCCAGGTCAGGACTTCGATTTCACGTGCGGTGATCAGTCCGGACGGCCGCTTGCTTTGCGTATGGGTACGTGCTTCATGAGCAAGTACACGCGCCAGTGTGGCGAGCAGGTGCGGCAGCAGGATATCCAGGTAGAGCGCGAGGCGCCCATCGAACGGCACCCGCACGCGCGAAAAGCTGGCGTAACCCTTGACCTGTCCATTGACCCAGCCCATGCCGTGAAACGCGACATTCTTGAGTTCCAGATCGGCAAGCCGGGCATTCCAGCCACCCGGCTCACCGGGATGCGCAGCTATCAGACGAGGCTCGCCGCAGATTTGCCATTCCTGCGATAACTGGCTGAGCAGACCGCCTCCTGGGTGGATGACCCGGTTGAAATGATCATCCTTGAAATAACGGCAGGCGGTAAAACGCTCATGCAACAGATAGCCACTGTTGTCTGCAAGACCACACAGCAGGATTTCATGCGGGATGAGCGACTGCAAGGGACCATGCACCCAACTGAAGAAATGCTGGCGCAGCTTCACCCGGCGTGAGGCCATCAGGATGCGGGCCAGATGGCCGCATTCTTCGTCGGTCAGTTCGTTATCGTTATGCATGGTTTCCCTTGTCGGGATCAGAGCATAGGCCCGCACAATGACAGTGGCATGACACAGATTCAGCTTGCAAGTTGCAAGGGGTTCCGGGTCGGGATGGAGCCGTTTGCTTTGCTTGCATCTTGCAACTTGCATCTTGCAACCTGCCCCTTCATACCTCCGTAACAGTTCCCGTCTATCGTCAGTTATTCTCCATTCCCTCGCCCCCTATATGAGCCACGAAGAATTGCGCCAGCACCTGGAACACATCCTGGAAAACGCACAGCTGATGACCTTGCTGCAACCGATACTGGATCTGGTTGAAGGGCGTGTAATGGGCTATGAAGCCTTGTCACGCGGGCCGTCAAACAGTCCGCTGCATGGCCCGCAGGCCTTGTTTCATGCGGCAGCGCAGCACGGACTTCTGACCCGACTCGACTGGGCCTGCGTGCGCATGGCGCTCAGGACATTTGCGCAAATGAATCTGGCGGGCCGACTGTTTGTAAATCTGTCACCGGGCAGTCTTCTGGATAAGGCATTTGCAGCCGAGGCATTACTTGCTGCATTGGCCGATGTCGGGATGACCACCAACCAGTTGATGATTGAAATCACTGAAAATGCGACCGCACTCGATTACGGTGACCTGCGGCAAGCCGTGTCTCAACTGCGTACAGCAGGGATCGAAGTGGCCATTGACGACCTGGGCGAAGGGTTTTCAAGTCTGCGTCTGTGGTCAGAACTCAAGCCGGCCTTCGTCAAGATCGACAAGCATTTCATCGCCGATATCCATCAGGATCCGCACAAGGTCCAGTTTGTTCGCTCGATCAAGTTGCTGGCCGAAGGGGCTCATTCCTGCGTGATAGCCGAAGGTGTGGAAACCCCCTCCGAACTGGCCGTGCTGAAAGACCTGGGAATCCGCTTTGCACAGGGCTATTTGATCGGTCGCCCTTCGCCAGTGCCGGTCAGGCTGCCTTCGAATGATGTAGTGGCGTGCCTGCAATCCGGCAGGGTCAGTGTATTTCCCGTGCCACCGGGCCGCGACAGCATGCACATGACAGCCCGCAAGCTGGTCATGTCCGCGCCTACCGTTGCATCGCAGACAGCCAGTGAAGATGTACTCGAGTTGATGATGCAGTATCCCGAGCTTCATGCGGTAGCGGTTGTGAACAACGGCATTCCCGTAGGCATCATTCACCGTCCTGCTCTGCTTGACCGGTTTATCGGACTTTATGGTCGCGAACTCCATGGCAAGAAACCCTGTTCCGATTTAATGGACGCCAATCCGCTGATCGTCGACAAGGCAACCCACATGGCCGAACTATCGGAACTGGTGGTGCAAAAAGGCAAGACAGCCTTCACCCAGGGTTTCATCATTACCTCCGAAGGGCGCTATCTGGGTGTGGGATCAGGTTTCGACCTGATGCGCGAAGTGACCGAAATGCAGATTGTCGCGGCACGCTATGCCAATCCGCTAAGCGGCCTGCCCGGCAATGTGCCGATCCAGGAACACATGGAACGTCTGCTGACCAATGAACAAACCTTCGTCACCGCTTATTTCGATCTCGATCAATTCAAACCCTTTAATGACGTATATGGGTTCCGCCGTGGCGATGACATGATTCAGCTGCTGGCGCGTATCCTGCGCGAAAGCTGCAACGCAGAACTCGATTTTGTCGGCCACATCGGTGGCGATGATTTCGTGGTGTTGTTTCAAAGCCTGGACTGGGAGGTCCGCTGCCACGGCATACTGGCACGCTTCGATCGTGAGTGCCCCCACCTGTTCAACCCCGAGCACGTCGATGCGGGTGGCTATCATAGCGAGGATCGGCGTGGGGCCATGGCCTTTCACCCCCTGGTATCGCTCTCAATTGGCGCCGTTCTGGCCAATCCTGCATATTTCCATCACTACCAGGAAGTGGCACGTGCCGCCACCGAAGCCAAAGGCATGGCCAAGCGCATCGACGGCAGCAACCTGTTCATCGATCAGCGTCAAACCCCATTCGGGCGGACGCTTGCAATTGAAGAATTCGAGCCAGTGGAGGACTGTGCTTGAGTTGCCCATTCATTGCGTACGAAGCCATGACTTGATGATTTTGCTTCAGCCCCCCGCGTTGAAGCATCACGCTCCATCAGGCCAATATTCGTTCAGCCACAACTTATTCAAAACATCCGACGCTTGAAACGACCAAGCTTCAGGCCAACCAGACCAAGTCCCGACACCAGCGACATCCACCCTTCGTCAGGTTCGGGAACCGGAGCGGCCTGCAGGGCACCGCCAGCACTTCCGCCAGACTTGCCCGTTACATTGCCTGACACCACAAACCTGTAATCAAGGGCCGACGGCAGGAAAGCGAAACCATATTCATCGTTGAATGCTGCAGCAGCATTAAAGGTGTTACCGATGGTGAATGTCTGGCCACTCAGATTGCCGAGGTAGCCCGGACCGGCAGCAGAGGCTGTCGCCATGATTCCAGCCATCACCAGGCCGAGCAGCGCTTGAATGTGGAACATGAGGTTCTCCGAAATAAAGCGGGCAAGCAGCCGCATCAACATGGGATGCAGTGCGAACCAGAGTTTTGCGTAGCGATGTTGCAAACACAGCTGTCAGGAGGGCACCCGGCATGGCACGTTTGGATCGGGGCTTTCGCCATCAGGCGGAAATACTGGATTTCCCCTGGCTGTCATCAAGACCTCACATTGAGGCGCGAGGATAAGCGTTCAAATCAATGATGGAGAGACGCTATGGCTATGCACAATAAGGAACGGATAGGTCTGCTTGCCGAAGACGCACTTCACGATCCGGGATGTGCGCTACCAGATGAAATTGATGAATATGCCAGGCAATGCGATTTCGCTGGTTGTTACCCGTGGACAGGAGAAGTCATGTGCGCACGCCCATACGATGCCGTGATTCATTCCATCATGCGTGGCAGCGCAGTGAGCGAAGAAGGGCTGGATGCTTGCGGCTGAGTCATCAACACCCGAACCCGTCAGCCTGAACCATCCTGATGGCGCAACGGGTTGTGTATGGGTGGCCGGATTCCAGCAGCGGCGTATGCGCCAAAAAAGACCCGCCATAAGGCGGGCCAAGGATGCGCGTGAACGCATTCGTAAAAACGCTCCCACAGAATTGCCGGCGAAGGCAATCTGCTTAATGAGCGCTCATGCCATCAAGCCTGCGGCTCAGCCCACCATTATTGGTATCGTCGATGACAGCATGATTTAATTCGGCATGGCACGACGACGCGCGACAGCAGCGCCTATCAGACCCAGGCCCGCCAGCATCATGGCGTAGGTTTCGGCTTCAGGCACGGCCTGAACGTACAGGCCAGACGAGCTCAGCAAGCTCGCTCCATTGGGTAACACCATGCTGTTACCCAAGGACCCCAAATTGAAATCCGCCATGCCGCCGTTTGTGGCATTGGCATTGAGCATGGCTGTCAACTGGAAAGGCTTGTCATAGGCAAAGGTGAATTCGCCCTCGATATCCTGCAGCAGCATCGACTTGCCCTTGCCCGACAGGCTGGAAGTCTGGCTGAACAGGGTCTGATTCTGATCGGCCTCACCGCAAGTGCTGTACCAGGAATAACAATACGCACCGGTCGAGTAGCCAATATTCAGGCTGTAGCCTGCCATTCCATTTTTGCCCGACGTCATCGTGCCGTCCAGCACCGAGGTGAAACTTGCCGTGCCCAAACCTGTACCTCCGGAAATCACGAACCAGTCACTCCAGCTTGAAGTGGCACTGGCAGAACTGCTGCCATAGCCATTGCCCGTAGCCAATCGGGTTTCCACGCGCGCCCTGGCCTGGCCATTTTCCACCCGTGCGCCTGCACGATAGCCATAGCCTTTGCGGTTCAGACCCAGTTCCACCATCGAACCATCCGGACTGGAATCGTTTTCACTGAAATTTCCGTAACTCGTGCCAAGGCTGTAGTACAAGCTTCCGCTCACGCTGGACGATGCGGATGCTGCATTCAGTGAGCCCCTGGACGACTCGATGGGAGCCGGTTGATTGATGTCATAAGAAACCAGCGGCCCGATGCTGGCGCCGGGGGTCCGCAAGGAGATCGAACCTGGTGCTCTCAAATCGACAAAGACTCCATTGCCGGAAGTGATCGTCACGCTCGCCTGTGCACCGACGCTAGCCAGTGCGAGCCCTGCCATTAGAAGAGATTGACGGACACCTGCTTGTTTTGCTGTTTTCACGCGCTTCATGCGTTGCTCCTATAAATTGTCATGGGTTGTGTTGAATGCCTGGACAAAGTCATCCAGAGAATTCCCGCAAACGCCCATCCGGATTTTCTGAATTGTTCGCTCTTTTGCCGCCAGCAAAACCAGTTCACTGGACGCAATGACGCCAATAAAACAAGGCTCAGCGCACGCCGGGGGATACTGCAAAAAAAATACGCAGCGCCGTAACGGCGTGCGCATGAGACATCGCCGGGCTGTCGCTCAGCGAAACAGAAATGGATGGGGCATGGGTAACCACCATCCTGGCGCCAAAACACCAACGCCCACTGCTATTCACGCGCACTGCTTGTTGCTTTATTTTTCAGTCAGCTAAATGTGGCGCCTCTGTGTGCCCCTCCATCCCGCCGCTTTCTTGAACTGCCTTTTTATAACCAGCCATCAATTGCCTTGCGGTTTTTCTCCTGCCGCTTTTCCTGTCAAACAAAATGGAAAACCGGCTCAAGCGCACGACAAGGCGGGATCTGCAATAGGAAATGCGGCGCAGCACCGACCCGGCGTACGCATGAGAGATCGTCTATAGAAACAACGAACACAGGACACGACAAGCCCGGAAGAACCTGCCCGGGCATCCAAACCCTGATGCCCACTGCTTTTCACGCGCACTGCTTGCTTCTTTATTGTGTACAGCCAGTTTCATCACGATGCCTCGAATCTGCTGTCCGAGTGCTTGCCGTGACTGCGTGAAATCTTATCGGGCGAATATTTCAGGGCATCGCGTTGAATCGCGCTCTGGAGTGAGCTTGTTGGCTCATGTGCTGAAAGCGTTGGCGCAGGCATGACGTCGAACCGTCGCTGAAAGCAAGTCCGCTACACAACCGGCTCAAAATCAAATTGTGATTTCGGTGTGATGAGGGCCTGGCCGCACCTTCTTTAATGCTGCGCGCTGGCGGGGGCTTTCGCCCAAGCCAAAATCACAGGCTGGCAGTATTTACGATCTTTGTGGCAGTCCGGTCATAGACCCGGACTGCCTACTGAAAACTGGATAGCCCGGAAGAGATCAACTCGTAATACACCACAACCTCATTGCCGGCATCGGAATATTGCATGTCATAGCTCAAGCGCCGCACCAACTCGATGCCGCGGCCATGCAGCCCGGAATCCGGCAGCGTCGACCCACGTGCCCAGTTAAATCCAGGGCCACTGTCACGCACAGTGATCTTCGCCATCTTGCGGTTATCGCGCCGCATGATTTCAAGTGTGAGGTCGATACATCCTTCCTGCAGGTTGTTCAATGCATGTTGGCGATGGGCAGCGTAGGCTGCGAAACCTTCGCTGGTAGTTTTGAGTGCCGAGTCCAGATGCAGCAGCCCGTGGTCCAGCGCATTGGAAACCAGTTCAGACAGGATGAGGAAAATCTGCCCGGCATGTTCTTTCGTTGCGGCGACCCGCTCGATCACGCCGGATAGTGCCGGCACCACATCCATGCTTTTCAGATCCAGCGCATCGAAATGGAAGGCCATCCGTAAACTGTCACTGCCATGGGCCTCATCCTTTTCGGGCACGGGAGAATATTCCACCGCGCCAGGGGCCGGAACCTCCACCGCAAGCACGGCGATATCATCCGTCAGTGCACCTGCCCGATGCTCGTCCAGCGTTTGTATAAGCGTATCGAAGCGGTGCTCCGGCTCAGCCGATGTCAATGTTGCCCAGGCGCGCTCCGCGCCAAACTGCTCGCCCTCTGCGTTTTCAGCCTCGGTCAGGCCGTCTGACCACAGGAACAACTGGCACGGCCCTTCATAGGAAAACACCTCGAGTTCCGCCGAGAATTCTTCTGGCGGCAATACTCCAAGCGGTACATGCCTCGATTTCCAGTGCTTGGCAATTTTCCCGTCTGCAGCAACCAGGCAGGGATAAGGGTTGCCACCGTTCCAGACTTCGACCGTTCCCATCACAGGATTGATCGAAACCAGCGTCAGGGCGGTAAATCGTCCCGCAGGCATCATGGTGTGCATGCGGCTGTTCATGACCTCGACAATGCGCCCGATTCCATAACCCAGTTCGCTCATGGCGTAAAAAGTATCGAACAGCGGCAGCGAGGCCATCGCCGCCGGCAGGCCGTGCCCCATGCCGTCGCTGAGCAGGATGTGGTGGCAATTGCCGGGTGTTCGGGCAGCGGCAATCAGGTCGCCGCTGAAATGCCATGCCGGGGTAATGCGATGCTGCAGGGCAGGGTCGCTCAAGCCTTCGCGATTGACCATGTACTCCATCAGTCGCGCCCCAAGCCGGCGCTCGTCCTCGGCCTGCCGATAGTAGTCGGAAAGCGCCTCCGCCTGCTGGGTGAGTTCCTGCTGCAGTTCGGCGATCCGCTGAAATACCTGAATCTTGGCCTGAAGTACGGGCAGGGACAGCGGCTTGGTCAAATAGTCGTCAGCTCCCGCGCGCAATCCTTCAAGAATCTCGTCCTCACGGGCTAGCGCGGTCACCATCAGAATCGGCAGCCAGTGCGAATCTGCTGCCTGCGCCTGCCGGATGCGCCGTGTCGCTTCCAGGCCCCCTATCCCGGGCATCATCACATCCATCAGGATCATGTCTGGCCGCTCGGTCTGGAACTTTTCCAGCGCCTCCTCTCCGGAATTCGCCGTAATGAAACGATGCCCCATTCTTTTGACCACCTGACTCGCGATCGCAACATTGTTGGCGATGTCATCGACCACCATTACCGTCATGCCAGACTTGCTCATGCAACCATCCATTTACTTTATGGTGAACAAGCGGCGGAAATTCGACAATTCCAATACCTGTGCCACTGATCCCTTGCAATTCACCAGCGTTATGGACTTTGACACCCCCTTCGCTCTTTCCTTGAGCAGCAACAGCATGCCCATGGCTGAACTGTCGATATATTTCACGTTCTCCAGATCCAGTTCAAGTTCATTGACCGAAGCATTTTTCAGAAGGGCATCGGCACTTTGGTTAAACGTGACATGGCTGTTGAAATCAAATCGTCCATCCAGCACCAAGCGTGCTTTGCTGCCATCCATCTGTGTATCGATGTTCATTTTCTTGCTCCTCTCAAAAAGTAATAAATCGGAAAATCGAACTGGCGTCATGCATGCCCATGGCGCTCACTCTCTTTACCATCAAAATCCGTTTCCGTTTCCGTTTCCGGCAAATGGCACACCACAGGAAGCTCGACAGTAAAGCTGCTCCCCTCCTCCGGCACGCTCTCCACATTGATTCTTCCGCCCATCAGTTCTACCAGGTGCCGGCATAACGCCAGTCCTACGCCGACCCCCGGGATACTGGAGTCTTCTGCACCCAGCCGACTGAAATACTGGAACAGCTCGCCTCGCTTCTCCAGGGGAATCCCGATGCCGGTATCACTGACCGTAATCTGCATGACATCGTCGTTCAGGCGATGGCAGAGTACCGTCACCCGGCCATTTTCCCGGTTGTATTTCACCGCGTTGCTCACCAAATTGAGCAGCACCTGCTTGAAACGCTTCACATCGATGCGCATCGTTCGCCGGGAGCATTCGCCAGTGAGATTGACGATTTCCAGACCTTTTTCGGCAGCCTGCGCGGCTATCATCTGCAGACACTCGCTCACCAGATCAAACATATCGGCATCGACCGGTTTCAGCTCCAGCCGGCCGGATTCGATACGGGACAGGTCCAGCACATCATTGATCAGGTCGCGCAGCATCCAGCCTGCATGCAGAATACGGTCGACGCTATCCTGCTGTTCCTCGTTCAGCGGTACTTGCGGGTCGGATTCCAGCAACTGGGCGAAGCCCACGATGGAATTGAGTGGCGTCCGCAGTTCATGACTGACATGGGAAAGAAATTTCGATTTGGCATGACTTGCCTGTTCTGCCGCTTCTTTGGCACGCAGCAGTGCCTGTTCCATTACGACGTGCTGGGTGATATCGCTGATCGCTGCCACGTAATGCGTCACGCCCCCCACTTCAGTGCGTACCGGCGAGATAAAAACATCACACCACACCTGCAGTCCCTGATGCGAGGTTGCTTCCACTGCCGCATGTCTTTCATCGCCCGAGTCAACCGCTTCAGCCAGCAGCTTCCATCCATCTGCATCACTCGCTGGCTGTACAAATACCGGCCAGGTCTGACCGGGCATGTCCGGTTCCGGCAGTCCAACCATGTGTGAATACGCCGCATTGGCATACACGATCCTGAGATCGTCGCGCCGGAAAATCACAATGCCACTTCCGCTAGCGGCAATTGCCCGGTCATGCAGGCGCAACTCATCCTCCACCTGCTTGCGTGCCGTCACGTCGCGAGCGGAAACCTGAATACTCACAATATGTCCGCTCTCATCCCGGGTTGGAACAGCGGAAATGTCCATCCAGATGTATGTGCCATTCCTGCATCGCACCCTGACATAATCGCATTGCGCCTGTTCACCCAGCAATGCAGGCTGATGCAGCTTCTCGCGCACTGTTTCAATATCATTCGGATGAATCAACTCATATCCATCGTGCCCGATCAAGTCGGACGGCGCATAGTCCAGCGCGCGCTGACACGATGGACTGATATAGGTATATCGACCATCAGGATCGTGCAGCGAGATCACATCCAGCGCATTCTCGGCCAGCAGGCGGAATCGCTCCTCGCTCTTCTGCAGCGCAGCATCAATTGTCAGCGCATGGGTAATATCGGTGCGGATCGAGAAATAACGTTCCGGCAGGCCTTGCCTGTCGAGAAAAGGCACGATGGTCGAGGCCACCCAGTAACAGCTCCCGTCCTTGCGGCGGTTGCGGATATTGCCGTGCCAGATTTTTCCCTGGGAAATGGTCTCCCACAACGCATTGAAAAATTCGGGCGGATGAAAACCGGAGTTAAGCAGGCGGTGGTTTTCACCGATGACCTCTTCCCTGGCGTACTGGCTGATCTCACAGAACTTGTCGTTGGCATAAATGATATTTCCCGCCGTATCCGCCGCACTCACGATGGCATGTTCGTTGAGCGCACGTATGTGCTGCGCCAACTCATCCCTGTTTTTTTCCAGGTTCACCGCCATTTTATCGAGGGCATGTCCAAGCCGGCCCAATTCGCTGTCCTGCGCCATGCCGCTTCGCCGTGACAAGTCACCTGCCGCATGGGCATTTGCCTGGTGAATCAACTGGCGCACCGGTGCTATCACCAGGCGCCCGGTTCCGACCCAGGCAAACAACAGCATGACACCGAACACGCCCAGAATCACCAGCACCACCATCCCACCGATACGGCGCGTCCGCGCCAACGCAGCATCGGCCGGGATACCTACAGCGATGACAGCATTATCCTCAGCTGCGCTGCCTTCCAGCCTGGCATAGGAAAACAGACGCAAGACGCCATCCCCCCCATAGGCCTCGACCACCCCGGTCTCGGAATCCGGTGTGCCGATTTCCCGAATGGCCGTATCGACAGAACGACCACGCCATCTGTCCGCCGCGGGCTCGCTGTGAAGAATGACCCTCTTGTTGTTATAAAAATACAGCTCTGCATCCTTGGGCAATTGGTCCCCCAGGGTGCGCCGGTTGAACCAGGACAGGTCAACTGATACGAACAGATACGCCAGATGTTCGCCCCCTTTGCCCAATATGGGTTTGGCAACGATCACCACCGGCACGTTCATCATGACGCCATGATGATAGTCACCCACCACCACTCCATCCCCCTTGCGCACCTCGCGATACCACACCCGGTCGCTGAAACTGACCGGATGCGTCTTGGGAACTGCGCTGCAGATGACATTTCCATCGATATCGGTCATGCCGGCATTGGCATAGATTTTCTGTTGCGTGAGCAACTCCTGAAAAAACGAACAAAACCCCGGCTGACGCTCGATCATGGCAGGTGAGGTCGACAAGCCCGTCAGCAGCTGACGCGCCGTCAAAATATGCTTTTCCTGTTCCAGCGAAATACCCTGCACCAGCAACTTTGACTCGCGGTACACATCGTCGACGGCATGGTGATACAACTCCATGCCGATGAACCAGGCGATTGCCAGCATGGGCAGCATGGCAATCAGGATCAGGGTTATCAGCCGGGAGCGCAGGCTTTTGAAAACACGCCTCATGCCTGCTCCCTGGTAGCGTCATCGGGTTTGGCACCGGGCGGGCACCCGAACTCAAGATCGGCACCCAGGCAACGATCCTCCAGATTCATCACTGCCAACCCGGCAGCCGCATGCAAAAAACCCGTGTCCACCCAAGCTGCAACATCACGTTCCATGAAATCCATTACATCCGCCTCGTACATTCCAAATCGTGGCAGGCATGCTTGCCACTGCATTCCGGTATCGCACCGCAAACTTCCGCTTCCTCCGCACAAGCGGAAAATGCTCCCTGAATGGCGTCATCGCCCCAGTGCCTGAGCAATGTCTTGTGTGCTGCAAGCTGATTGACAGCATCATTGATGGCCTCTGCGGTGCTCCTGCCGGAATAAAACATACTGGCGGTTTCCGGAAACGCCTGTTTGAGGTGGTCCAGAAGCTTGCTGCCCGCCATCCCTGGCATGTGCTGGTTGCACAAAACAACTTGCGCGCCATGCGACGCAAGCATGTCCAGCGCCTCGCTTGCATCGCCCGCGCCAAGCACGCGCCAACCCCTGCCATGCAGCGAACGCGCCAGCGCACTCCGCACTTTGGGCTCGCTATCGACGATCAGCAGGGTGCGTTCCCGGCGCTCGTGTTCGAGCGCACTGATATCCAGTTGACGGCCACTACGCAGCAATTGCCCGGCCGCCTCCCCGGGTAGCGGGCGGCTGAAATAATATCCCTGCAACTCTTCGCACTTCACGTCGTGCAGGAAGGCAACCTGTGCAGCTTCTTCCACGCCTTCGGCGATCACCGACAGGCCCAGGCTGTGCGCCAGGGTGACAATCGCGCGCACGATGGCGGCATCGTCCGGGTCCACCGTTACATCACGCACGAAAGAGCGATCGACCTTGAGTACATCGATCGGGAACAGCTTGAGATAGGACAGCGAGGAATAGCCGGTGCCAAAATCATCCACCGACAGGGTCAACCCGAGGTTCTTGAGCGCACGCAGGGTGCCGATTGCCGCCTCGCTGTCGTGCATCACGGTGCTTTCGGTGATTTCCAGTTCCAGAAAAGCCGGGGCGAGCCGGGTCTCGGATAGCACCCGCATCACACGATCCACCAGGCCCGGGTCGCGGAATTGTCGCGCGGACAGGTTCACCGACATGCGTATCTCGGCAAGCCCCATGTCCTGCCACTGCCGAGCGCAGCGGCACGCTTCTTCCAGCACCCAGTTGCCCAGCGGCACGATAAGACCGGTATCCTCCGCCACGCCGATAAAGCGATCCGGGCCAATAAATCCCTTCTCCGGATGATTCCAGCGCACCAGCGCCTCGAATCCCAGCACCACGCCGGTAACCAGACTGACGCGCGGCTGATAATGCAGCACCAGTTCTCCGCGTTTGATGGCAAGGCGCAGATCGTGTTCGATCTCGACCCGCGCACGCATACGCGCATCCATCTCCGGAACATAAGAGCGGAAGGTATTGCGGCCTTCCTCCTTGGCACGGTACATGGCGATATCGGCATTGCGCAGCAGGGTTTCCGCATCTTCGCCATCGGAAGGAAATACCGTCAGGCCGAGGCTGCAGGTCACGTATATCTCGCGACCCCCAAGCTGGAATGGTCGCGCCATATCGCCCAGGATATTCTCCGCCACGACTGCCATATCTTCCATGTGCGCGATATCCGGCAACAGCAGGATGAATTCATCACTGCTCTGGCGGCCCACGGTATCGCCCATCCGCAGCACTGAATTGATCCGAGCCGCTGCCTGGCGCAGCAACTCATCCCCTGCACCATGACCCAGCGTATCGTTGACAATCTTGAAGTGGTCGAGATCAAGATATGCCACCGCAAGCAGCCGCTGGCTCCGCCGGGCATGCAGTATCGCCTGCTGAAGGCGGTCCAGAATAAGGGAGCGGTTGGGAAGACCTGTCAGGGCATCGTAACTGGCCTGGTAGCGCAGAAGGTCCTCTTGACGCTTGCGCGCCGAAATGTCGCGGGCAATAACCAGCACGGAAACGACCCGGTTATCCATATCCCGCTCTGGCACCATGCGCACATGAAAATGGCTTGGACCCGTTGGCTGCAGATCGATATCGCACTCCAGCATCGCTGCCTCGCCATGCTCAAACACCTCCTGCACGACGCGCTGCCACGGCGCGGCTGCCGCCACAGGCAGTCCCAGTTCGCTCCAGGTCCTGCCCAGACAGTTACTGGATTCCATCCCGATGACCATTTCGATCGCCGGATTGGCGTACAGAAAACGCAGTTCGCGATCGAAGCGCGCGATCACATCCGGCGCATTGTCAACCAGAGCCTGGAATTCCTGCGAATGGTGACGCAGCAGCTTTTCCATCTCCCTGGTCGTGGTGATGTCCCGCACCACGGCAATAATTTCGTGCTCATTTTCCAGCTCGACCTGAGACAGGCTGATCGCCACGGGAAGAACATTGCCGTCCTTGCAGCGGACCTGCGATTCCACCCGCATCCCCTTTGGCCAGGATGACGGATTGGCGGAATAGTGCGCGTAGTGTGCCGCATACGTGGCGCGCAGGTCCTGCGGCACCAGCATTTCGACCGACTGGCCGAGCATTTCATGCTGCCCGTAACCCAGCAGAATTTCTGCCATGGCATTTGCCAGAACGATCCTTCCATCCGGATCGAACAGGAAAACGGCATCGGGCACCGCATTGAAAATCATGCGGAAGCGCGCCTCGCTTTTATGCAGGCTTTTCGCAGAATTCTCCGGGTCGTGACTGGAATTTCTCATACCAGCGAGTCTTCGATTTCACGCATATTTCATGATCTCGGCCGGAATCAGCTGCAGCGACGTGCTTCGATCCACTCCGCCCAGTTTTACCGCTTCCTTCGGCATGCCATAGACGACGCATGTGGCCTCGTCCTGCGCCACGGTAGTCGCACCCGCATCGTGCATTTCCTTGAGACCGCGCGCGCCGTCATCGCCCATGCCGGTCATGATGACGCCCAGGGCATTCCTGCCCGCGAACTTGGCCACAGAGCGGAACAACACATCCACCGAAGGCCGATGGCGGTTGACCACCGGGCCATCCACTACTTCGACGTGATACTGAGCCCCATTGCGCTTGAGCAGCATGTGCCGGCCGCCGGGGGCGATCAGCGCGCGCCCGGGCATGACGCGATCGCCGTTCTGCGCCTCGCGCACCTCGATCTGGCACAAGCCATTGAGCCGGGCGGCGAAGGAGGCGGTGAACTTCTCCGGCATGTGCTGCACGATGACGATCCCGGGCGACACGCGCGGCAACGCAGTCAGCACGGCTTCGAGTGCCTGGGTGCCGCCAGTGGAGGTGCCGATGGCAACGATGCGTTCGGTGGTCTGCGCCATGGCATGGCTGGCGGCAGGCAGAATCGCATCGGCATTGAGTTTGGGCATCACGACAGCGGGTGAAACGCTGGTGTTCGTTCTCAGGTTTTTGACATTGGCGTGTGCCGCCGCTTTCACCGCGCGGATCAGGTCGGAGCCGGCATCTTCCAGTGCCGTGCGGCGGTTGCCGATGCCCGGCTTGGGCACGATCCCGACCGCGCCTGCCGCCAGGGCCTGCATGGCCGTTTCCGAACCCTTCTCGGTAATCGAGGAACAGATCACCACGGGTGTCGGCCGCTCCGCCATGATTTTCCTGAGAAAGCTGATGCCGTCCATGCGTGGCATTTCCACATCCAGCACGAAAACATCCGGCCACTGCTTCTTCAGCTTTTCCTGCGCAAAAATAGGGTCGGATGCGGCAGCAATCACCTCGATTCCGGAATCGGCGTTGAGCACTTCGGACAGCACCTGCCGCACCACGGCGGAATCGTCCACGACCAGAACTTTTATACTCGTTGACATAGATCCCCAGCTTTAAATGTCATTGCAATGGCCAACCCCCTGCGGGGCAAGGTGGCGCACCCATACATGGCCTGACCAGATATCGAATATCACCGTGCGATGGCCCGCACCGCCCAGGTCTTCCGATGCCAGGCGCAGGCCATGGTGTTTGACCAGATGCCTCCCAGCCTCGGCATTCTTGATCCCGATGTGGGTTTGGCCCGTTATTACCTGGCGCTGAAACATGTTGCCGCCGCCAAACAGCTTGACCTGATAGTCCTCAAGCGCCGTGCCGCTTCGGCGTATCTCTTCCAGCAATAGTCCGAGGGCTTCGTCCGCGTACTTGCCATCCGCCAGCTTCGATCCCCGCCCTTGCCGGCTCGGCAGCATGTAGTGGCACATGCCGCCAAGCAGCAATTTGGGATGCCAGAGCGTGATGGACACACAGGACCCCAGGATCGTCCGGATACGGATATCCCGATCCCCGAAATAATATTCACCGGGATTCAGGAAGATTTCGATGACATGAGGCGGCTTGCGCATGGGTCGTGTTGCCGGCCTATTTTCTGTACACCGACGGCCGCACCGCAGTGAGCACATCGGTCACGCCATTGAGACTTTCCGAATGGCCAATGATCAGATAGCCGCCAGGCTTGAGCATGGCGGCAATGCGTTCGACCACCCGCGCCTTGGTGTCGTTATTGAAATAGATCATCACATTGCGCAGGAAAACCACATCGAACTCACCCAAACGCGGCAGGGTTTCGTTGAGATTGACCTGCTGGAAGCTCACGCGCGACCGCAGGCGCTTGTCCATGAGAAAGCGGCCTTCCTGCGAGCCCACGCCCTTGAGGCAGTATTCCTGCAGGTAGCGCTGGGGAATATGGCTCGCACGCTCCATCGCATACAGCCCGCTGCGCGCGCGTTCCAGCACGCGCGTACTGATGTCGGAGGCAAGGATTTCCCACGGCGCCTCACCCAGTTGATCGGACAGCACCATGGCCAGGGTAAAGGGCTCCTCGCCGCTGGAGCAGGCCGCGCTCCACACACGGAACGGTGAACCGGGTTGCCGCTCGGCAAGAATGCGCTGTTGCAGAAACTCGAAGTGCTTGGGCTCACGGAAAAAATACGTTTCATTGGTGGTGAGCAGGTCCAGTGCAGTCTGCAGCTCCGCCGGCTGCTCCCCGCTCTTGAGCAGGTGCAGATAATCAAGGTAGGTGTCGAGCGAATAATGCTTCAGCCGTTTCGCCAGACGCCCGCACACCAGCGCCTTCTTGGCCGGGGAAAGGTTGATTCCCGCAAGCCGGTAAATCAGCCGCTGGAATTCGCCGAACTCATGATCGGACAGCGTGGACGCCTGCATGCCTATTCCCTTTTCAAACCCTGTCTCACGCCGCCACTAATCGTATCGTGCTTCAGAAACGAACGAATTCGAGTTCTTCACTGACAACCGGCACAGCTTTCGCCGCACGCTTGCTACCTGCAGAACGCGTTGCCTTGGCAGGCGCCGCCTGCACCGCATTTCTCGCGCTGGCAGCCCCCCCGTTCCCCAGCTTGAAGAAGCTCATGGTCTGCTGCAACTGCTCGGCCTGGCTGCTCATCTCTTCCGACGTGGCCGCCAGTTCTTCAGAAGCCGAGGCGTTCTGCTGGGTGATCTGATTCATCTGCGACATCGCCGTGTTGATCTGGCCCACGCCGGAAGATTGCTCTTCCGAGGCCGCGGCAATCTCCTGCACCAGGTCCGAAGTGTTGTTGATCGATGGCACCATTTCATCCAGCAGCTTGCCGGCCTTTTCAGCCAGTCCCACCGAGTTCTTGGCGACTTCACCGATTTCCTGCGCCGCAACCTGGCTGCGCTCTGCCAGCTTGCGAACTTCCGCCGCCACCACTGCAAAGCCTTTGCCATGCTCGCCGGCACGCGCCGCTTCGATGGCAGCATTCAGTGCCAGCAGGTTGGTCTGGTAGGCGATGTCGTCGATGATGCCGATCTTGTCCGCAATGCTCTTCATCGCAGTGACCGTCTCCTTCACCGCTTCGCCGCCTTCGGTCGCTTCATTCGCTGCCTTGGCGGCCATGCTGTCGGTGACCTTGGCGTTTTCGGTGTTCTGGCTGATTGAGGACGACATCTGCTCGACCGAGGCGGACGTCTCTTCCACGCTCGCCGCCTGCTCGCTCGACGCCTGCGACAGCGATTGCGCCGTGGCGGAAACTTCCTCCGAAGCCGAGGACAGGTTGTCTGCCGCTGAGCGGACATCGGTGATGATTTGCGTCAGTTTTGCAACGGTACCGCGCAGATCACGCTGCATCGAAGCCAGTTCGTCCCGTCCCGGCGTTTCCGGAATATCAAGATCGAGGTCGCCATTCGCCAGTTTTTTCAGCCCGCCGCTCACCATCCGCGCTGAACGGGTGACATTGCGCACGATGAGCACGCCCAGCAGGATACTGAACGCAAACAAGGCAATAACCGTGGAGAGCAAGGTATATTTCTTCTTGATCAGGCGCTGGGTCTGGGCCATCAGTGCGGCTTCAAGCTGTGTATTGGCCGCATCGGACAGCTCAAACAGGGCATCGATCGTTTCTGTCATTTTTGTGGAATATTCCTGGGGAGAGAATCCCAGCATTTCGGGCTGGACGATTTCACCCTGCACCAGCGCGATCGCGGCATTCGTCTGGCGCTCGGCATCGAGATAGAGGTTTTCCAGCTTGCCCTTCAGCTCCGCATCGGCAACATAGGCCTTGTCCAGCGCATCACGAATGCCGTCCAGTTCACGCTTCACCAGCCCCATATAGGCTGCCACGCCGCTGCGCTCGTCCGCGGTTGCCTTGTGGCGGGTCAGCATGCCCCCACCCAGGGCGCGTACCCGGCCCATGTATTCAGTGATCATGGGCATGCGTCCGGTGGCCAGCGAACCAAGCTGATAGCCGTCCACGGTCGGGTCATAAGTAATGTTGGACTGGTCGGCAATCGCTGTGATCAGGCGGATTTGCTTGTCCACCAGGGTACTGTGGCGCTTGAAGCTTTCCTGCGGGTTCAGTCCGGCGATGTCGTTTTTCACGCCCTGCCAGTCCGACTTGACCTCCTGCCACTGCTTGCCGAGGCCGAGTTCGGGATAGCGCTTTTCCATCTCATCGACCTCCGCCACGATCCTGTCCACGTCCTGCCGCTTGGACTCCCATTTGGACCGCATTTCCGTGGCACCGTTGAGCACCAGTCCGGACAGCCCGCGATGCTGCTGCGTGTACTGCAGCAGGGACATCACCGGCTTGAAATACGCCGCACCTGTATTCTCACGGGCGGCAAAGTCGGCACTTTCGTCCAGTCCGGAAACGAACAGATAGGTCGGCATGCCAAACAGCACCAGAACCAGCAGGCCGAGAAAGACAAATTTCTCGCCGAGAGCAAACCTGTTTAGCAAAGTATTCATTTCAATTCCTTTTTTCTGAAAGCATCAGCAACCAGGGTCTGAACGCCAGCGGCTAGGCGCCCTGCCCCGACAATTGCAAAACGTCTTCTTCAGCCACGCGCTCCAGCAGTCCGAGATCGTCAATTGACAAAACATTGTCCACATTCAGGATGATCACGAACTTGCCCTCCACCTTGCCCATGCCGCGAATGAAATCGGTGCGGATCTTCGCACCGAAGGCCGGCGGCGGCTCGATCTGGTCTGCCTGGATTTCAAGCACTTCATTCACTGCATCCACCACCACGCCGATCACCTGTTTTTCCTGATCGGATGCCACCTCGATGATGACGATGCAGGTACGCCTGGTAAGCTCCGTATTCTTGCGGCCGA
>JAIOJU010000092.1 GCA_019911765.1 Thiobacillus sp. | reverse complement strand
CAGGCGGTTGAATCCTGTTTCGCGCAATGCAGCCAGGTGCTCATGGGTCAGTTCGCGCGAACTGGGGTTTTCCAGCATCAATCTGGATTTGATCGTGGGGCTGCCCAAGCAGACGGTCGAGAGCTTCAAACGCACGCTGGACCGCGTGGCGGTGTGGGCACCGGACCGGCTGGCAGTGTTTGCCTATGCCCATGTGCCGTGGATGAAAAAACACCAGAACCTGATCCAGGAAGCCGATCTGCCGGATTCGGCGACACGCCTGGCCTTGCAGCAGGCGGTCAACGAGTCGCTGGGCGCGGCGGGCTACGTCAATATCGGCCTCGATCACTTCGCGCGTCCCGAAGACGAACTGGTGCGCGCGCAGCAGAACAAGACCCTGTGGCGCAATTTCCAGGGCTACACCACGCACAAGAACTGCGACATCCTTGCGTTCGGCGCCTCCAGCATCAGCCAGACCGCCGATGTCTACATGCAGAACGAAAAGAGCCTCAAGCGCTATCAGGATCGCGTTGCGGCAACCGGTTTCGCGGTCGAGCGCGGACTCAAGCTCACGCGCGACGACCAGATCCAGCGCGAAGCCATCACCCGCGTGATGTGCGACCTGGAGCTTGATTTCGCGGCATTTGGCAGCGAATGGGGCGTTACGTTTACCGACTATTTCGCCGATGCGCTGACCGATCTGCGCCCGCTCGCGGAGGATGGACTGGTCAGGATCGAGGCAGGGAAAATCAGCGTCACCCAGACCGGCAGATTGTTCCTGCGCAATATCGGCATGTGCTTCGACCGCTATCTGAAGCAGTCCGCCAGCGATAAGCCGCGCTACTCGCGCACGGCCTGACAGCAAGTCTGGAGCGGAAAGCCGTTATTCCTGCTTTTGATTTGGGTGGTTTTTCAGGACGTTGATGTGCGAGCCGATAATGGCCCCGGCAGCCTGCCCCATCGTCGCGCCAGTCCCGTTTTTTGGCGCACGCGTGGAGGCATGCTCATCATTCTTCAGGATGGTTCATTTTGCGCCTGACCATGACCAGCATGAACAGGCCAATTCCGATGATGAAAACAATGGTGAGCAGGCTCAACAAGCCAATCGGGCTGCTGAACAACATATTGAATACGACATCCATTTCAGACTCCTCGTGTTTGAACAGTGGCTCAAGTGCCCGCCGTCAGGGTGACAGGCTGGTTGAAAGGGGTGTGAAGCACCCCGGATAGCCGCCAGGTGGAAGCCGGGTCGGTGAGCGTGGCATGCCATTTACCGTCCGGCATGGCGGCTGACAACGCATGGTAATGACCATTGCCCGTATGGTTGAGCAGAAGTGTCTGATCCATGCCCTGACGGGTCGGGTGAGCCAGGATAAAGGTGAGTTGGTCCGGATAGGCTTTCAGGCGTCCTGCAAGCGTGAGTGTGAGGGTGCCATTTTCGCGCTGCATGGTGGCGGCCAGTGCCAGTGCCCGCGCGGTGTCGTCACGTGCCAGTGTCTGGTTGATGGCCAGTCCGGCCTTGTAGTAATCGCCGACCACCAGTCCATCGGCGCTCGTGGCGGCGATCCAGACCGTGGCCAGGCCGGCGATGACGGCAGTGGCGGGCAGGCTCATGAGAAACCAGGGCCATGGCTCGCGATACCAGGGGTTTGAATGCAATGCGGTATTCATGGCGCTGTTCCTCATGGGAAATTACCGGTTGAAGAATTTGGTTTCGACGTCGTCCTTGATGCTCGGATCGTCGATGGCCTGTATCGTAAAGTTCACGGCAATGGAGCGGCCTTTCAGGTCGACCGGGTCGGCGATCAGGCTGACGGGGATCTCGATGGTCTGCAGGGGCGCGGCCGTGATGTCTCGCGCGGCGGTCACCACCTGCAGGCCGGGTATGCCTTGCGCCTGGAGGGTGTAGCGGTGGGCGCGGGCGTCCTTGTTGATGAGTTGCAGACGATAGACGTTTTCGATCATGCCTTCGTCGGTTTCCTTTGACAGCGCCGCCCGGTCGCGTACGACATCGACATGCAACGGCACCCGGGTTGCAAGGCTGTAGATGAAAGCGCCGCTGATGGCCAGCATCAATGCGGAATAGATCAGGGTGCGCGGGCGCAGGACGTGCCTGAGGATGCCACTGTCGGGATATAGGCCTTTCACCACGTTTTCTGTCGTGTAGCGAATCAGCCCGCGCGGATAGCCCATCTTGTCCATGATCTGATCGCAGCCGTCGATGCAGGCGGCGCAGCCGATGCATTCGTATTGCAGGCCGTTGCGGATGTCGATGCCGGTGGGACAGACCTGCACACAGACGTTGCAGTCGATGCAGGTACCGAGGCCCGCCGCCTTGTAGTCGGTTTTTTTGCTGCGTGGCCCGCGTGGCTCTCCGATGGAATTGTCGTAGGTCACGGTCAATGTGTCGGAGTCGAACATCACGCTCTGGAAACGTGCGTAGGGACACATGTATTTGCAGACCTGTTCGCGCATGAAACCGGCATTGCCCCAGGTGGCAAAGCCGTAGAACAGGATCCAGAATGTTTCCCATGGGCCGAGGTTGGCGTGCAGCGTTTCGGTCGCCAGCGTCTGGATCGGGGTGAAATAGCCGACGAGGGTGAAGCCGGTCCACAATGCAATCGCAAACCACATGGCATGCTTCAATCCGCGTTTTCTGAGCTTGTTGATATTCCAGGCGGATTTGTCGAGTTTCTTGCGTGCGAGGTGGTCGCCTTCCAGCCATTCCTCCACCCACATGAAAATTTCGGTGTACACGGTCTGCGGGCAGGCATAGCCGCACCAAAGCCGTCCTGCTACTGCGGTAAACAGGAACAGCGCCAGTGCCGACAGGATCAGGATGCCGGTGAGATATACAAAATCCTGCGGCCAGAACACCAGGTCGAAGATATAGAATTTGCGCGCGGCCAGGTCGAACAATACTGCCTGCCGGTTATTCCACTGCAGCCAGGGCAGGCCGTAATAGAGTGCCTGAGTCAGCAGTACCAGCGCGATCCGCCAGTTTGCGAACACACCGTGCACCGCGCGCGGCTGGATTTTTTGCTGGATCGCATAGAGTTGCTGTTCGATCGGGGCGTCGGTGGAGGCGGGCGGTTTGTCTTGGGTCACTGCGTTTTCCGTTTTCCGTTGAAGGAATGAGCCGCTTGAGCACACTACCCGTCAGCGTAGTGTGCTCAAGCGG
>JAIOJU010000091.1 GCA_019911765.1 Thiobacillus sp. | reverse complement strand
CTGACCGCCGCACTGCTGCACGACGTGGTGGAAGACACGCCAGCCACGGCGGTCGAGATCGAAGCCCGCTTCGGCAAGGCGGTGGCGTTGCTGGTCGAGGGCGTTTCCAAGCTCGACAAGCTGGCCTTTGCCTCCGAGCAGCATGCGCAGGCCGAAAACTTCCGCAAGATGCTGCTGGCCATGGCACAGGATGTTCGCGTCATTCTGGTCAAGCTGGCCGACCGCCTGCACAACATGCACACCATGGGGTCGATGCCACCGGAAAAACGCCGCCGCATCGCCACGGAAACACTCGAGATTTATGCCCCGATTGCCAATCGGCTCGGCCTGCATTCGGTCTACCAGGAACTGGAAGACCTCGGTTTTCACTACAGCTACCCCAACCGCTACCAGGTGCTGGCAAAAGCCGTCAAGGCGGCACGCGGCAACCGCCGCGAACTGGTCGAAAAGATCAAGGTCGCCCTGCAGGACAAGCTTGAGCACTGCAAGATCGAGGCAACCATCACCGGCCGCGAAAAACACCTGTTCAGCATCTATCGCAAGATGCAGGAAAAGAATCTGGCGTTTTCCGAAGTATTCGATATCTACGGCTTCCGCGTCGTGGTACGCGACCAGCCGTCCTGCTATCTGGCACTGGGCGCGTTGCATGCCCTGTACAAGCCGATTCCCGGCAAATTCAAGGATTACATCGCCATCCCCAAGGCCAACGGTTATCAATCGCTGCATTCGATCCTGTTCGGCCCCAACGGCACGCCGATCGAGGTACAGATCCGCACGGTCGACATGAACCGGCTGGCCGAGTCCGGCGTGGCCTCGCACTGGATGTACAAATCGTCGGACAACGCGCTCAACGACGTGCAGGCCCGCACCCATCGCTGGCTGCAATCGCTGCTCGACATCCAGGCCGACCATGGCGACTCGACCGAATTTCTGGAACACATCAAGATCGACCTGTTTCCCGACGAAGTGTATGTGTTCACGCCGCAAGGCAAGATCATGGCGCTGCCGCGCGGCGCCACTGCCGTGGACTTCGCCTTTGCCGTGCACACCGATGTCGGGCACCGCTGCATCGCTGTCAAGATCAATTACGACCTGATGCCGCTGCGTACGCAGTTGCGCAACGGCGATCATGTCGAAATCATCACCGCCTCCAATGCCAGCCCCAATGCAGCCTGGCTGAACTTCGTCGTCACCGGCAAGGCCCGCTCGCATATCCGCAACCACCTGCGCAACACCGGCGTGGAAGAGGCCGCCGCACTGGGCGAACGCCTGCTCAACAATGCGATTGCCGCGCTCAACCCCGAAGCGAGCACCCCCGAGCCCGCCGTCTGGGAGCGTGTCCTCAAGGAATATGGCGTGCAGACCCGCCAGGAGTTGTTTGCCGGAATCGGGCTGGGGCGCAAGCTGCCGCTGGTGGTGGCACACCAACTGCTCCATGTGCTGGGTGAACGCACCGGCGAACCCGCCCACCCGCACGCCATCAGCATCCGTGGCACCGAGGGTGTCGCAGTCGAACTGGCGCAGTGCTGCCACCCCATTCCCGGCGATCCCATTCTCGGCTTCATCCACAAGGATCGCGGTCTCATCATCCACACCCATGATTGCGCGTCGATTCGCACCTTCCGCGCCGATCCCGACAAATGGCTGGATGTCGAATGGGAAGCCGAACCCGGACGCATGTTCGACGTATTGATCAAGGTGGTGGTTGGCAACCAGCGCGGCGTGCTGGCCAAGGTGGCGGCCGCCATTGCCGAGCATGGCTCCAACATCGGCAACGTATCGATGGATGAGGAGGATGGCAGCCCCTACACCGTGCTGTTCTTCACCGTGCAGGTGGAAAACCGCATGCACCTTGCCCGCGTGATGCGCGGCCTGCGCACCCTGCCCGAAGTGGTACGGATTTTCCGCATCAAGGGCAAGAAGGACGGCCGCGCCATATCAACCCAATAATTCCATTTCCAGATTGAAAATCTCTTTGTCGGTTTCGCCTTGCCGTGCTACAGCACTGTCTGCGGCTCACCTTCGCGACCTTTTCAATCTGGAAATGGAATAAGATTATTCAGCCACGCAACAGGACCCTTTCAGCATGAACAAAAGCATCATCCAGACCGCCGACGCACCCGCCGCAATCGGCACCTATTCGCAGGCTGTGCGGGTTGACCACACTGTGTACATGTCCGGCCAGATCGGGCTGGAGCCTGCCTCCATGCAAATGGTCGAAGGGATCGATGCGCAGATTCACCAGGTGTTCAAGAACCTGGCAGCGGTGGCAGCGGCGGCTGGCGGGTCGCTGGCCGATGTGGTCAAGCTGAACGTGTTTCTGACCGACCTCGGCCACTTCCCCAGGGTCAACGAAATCATGGCTGGCTATTTCAGCCAGCCCTATCCGGCGCGTGCCGCGGTCGGCGTATCGGCATTGCCGCGCGGTGCGCTGGTCGAGGCCGATGCCGTGATGGTCATCGGTTAAATTCACAAGTTGAAAGCGGCCTCGCCGTTTTCCTTTCCGGTCAGCCCGGCAACCGCTGCCAAACTCGCCAAGCTCGGCCTCACCCGCGATGCCGACCTGGTATTGCACCTGCCGCTGCGCTGGGAAGACGAAACCCGCATCACCCCGATTCGCGACCTGCTGCCAGGACAAACCGTACAGGTGCAGGCCGTGGTGCGCGAAGCCAAGGTGGCGTATAGGCCACGCCGCACGCTGACCGTGACGGTGGAAGATGCCAGCGGGGTGCTCGGCCTGCGTTTCCTGAATTTTTATCCCAGCCATCTCAAGCTGTTTCAGCCAGGTGAGCACTTCCGCATCAATGGTGAGGTCCGCGGTGGGTTTCTCGGGCTGGAAATGGTGCACCCGCGCTTCAGCAAGGCGGATGACAGCACCCCCCTGCCCACTCAGCTCACGCCGGTGTATCCCACCACGGCAGGACTCGGCCAGGCTACGCTGCGCAAACTGGTTACGCGCGCGCTGGAAGCCCCCATTACCGACACACTGCCCGCAGCCTGGCTGACCGAACTCGGCCTGCCGGAACTGGAAAGCAGCATTCGCCTGCTGCACCAACCGCCGCACGACAGTGCGCTGGCAGAACTCGAATCGCACCGCCACCCCGCCTGGCAGCGACTGGCGTTCGACGAATTACTGGCGCAGCAGATCTCGCTCGCCACCTCGCGCCGCCAGCGGCGCAGTCAGCGCACCACGCCGTTGCCCGCCAAACAGCAGCTCACAACGGTTTTCACCCAAACGCTGCCGTTTGAATTGACGTCCGCGCAAGCACATGCCTGGCAGGAGATCAGCGCCGACCTGGAACAGCCCCACCCCATGCGCCGCCTGCTGCAGGGCGACGTCGGCAGCGGCAAAACCGTGGTGGCCGCACTCGCCTGCCTGCAGGCCATCGAAAACGGCTTGCAGGCGGCATTCATGGCGCCCACCGAAATCCTCGCCGAACAGCATTACCGCAAGCTGGCTTCGCCCCTGTCGGCGCTCGGCGTGCGCTGCGCCTGGGTGTCCGGCAGCCAGAAAAAATCGGAGCGCACCGCCGCCTGGCAGGCGATTGCCGCAGGTGAAATCGACCTCGCATTCGGCACCCACGCCCTGTTTCAGGAAGCCGGCAGTTTCGCCCGGCTGGGACTGGCAGTCGTCGATGAACAGCATCGCTTTGGCGTCGGCCAGCGGCTGGCATTGATGCAAAAAGGGATCGAGCCGCATCAACTGATGATGAGCGCAACGCCCATCCCGCGCACGCTGGCGATGAGCTTTTTTGCCGATCTCGACGTGTCGGTGATCGACGCGCTGCCGCCGGGGCGCACCCCCGTTGTGACCAAACTGGTCAGTGCCGCGCGCCGCGACGATGTGGTGGCACGGATACGTGAAGCCTGCCTGGCAGGTGGCCAGGCCTACTG
>JAIOJU010000007.1 GCA_019911765.1 Thiobacillus sp. | reverse complement strand
GCTGGCGCGCTTCATCGAAAAATCACGCACGGATGGCACGCTCAAGCGTATTTACGAACGCTATTTCGGGCACGTCAAACGCCTGGACAACACCGATATCCTCGGTATTCTGCAGCGTCGGCCACAGCGCCTGCCCGATTTGCGCCCTTATTTTCGTGAAGCCCAGACACTCACCGGTATCGACTGGCGCCTGCTGGCCGCAATCGGTTACCAGGAATCGCAATGGAATGCGCTGGCCACTTCGCCCACAGGCGTGCGCGGCCTGATGATGCTGACCGAGCAAACGGCCGACCGCATGGGGATAAATAATCGCCTCGACCCGCGCCAGAGCATTCTGGGCGGCGCGCGTTATCTGGCGCTGATGAAGGATAGCCTGCCGGCCCGCATCCCGGAACCCGACCGCACCTGGCTTGCGCTGGCTGCCTACAACCAGGGCCAGGGCCATATGGAAGATGCGCGCCGCATCGCGCAGGCGCGCGGCGGCAATCCGGATAGCTGGGCCGACGTGAAGGAAGCCCTGCCGCATCTGGGCCGGGGTACGTATGCCAAGGTCACGAAATACGGTTATGCACGCGGCAACGAGGCGCTGCTTTTTGCCGAGAATATCCGCAGTTATTACGACATTTTGCTGCGGCTGGAACCCGAATATGCCCCGTTGATCAATCTGGGGGAAATCAGGGAAGCCCTGTTTGGCAAGCCGGGTTAAGGCGAGCTGAACAAGTTATTGATCCGGACAACAAATAGTATTCACGTCATACCGGCGAATGCCGGTATCCAGCGGCGCGCATTGCGCGCTCATTTTGACTGGATTCCGGGTCAAGCCCGGAATGACGAAATTCATACTATTTGCTGGCCGAATCAATAATCTAAGCCAGACAGATCATCAAGCAGTCGTGAGCCGCTCCAGCCCGCCCATCCACGGCCGCAAGGCTTCCGGCACCGTCACGCTGCCGTCGGCATTCTGGTAGTTTTCCAGAATCGCCACCAGGGTCCGTCCCACCGCCAAACCCGAGCCGTTCAGCGTATGCAGCAGTTCCGGCTTGCCCTGGCCCACGCGGAAGCGCGCCTGCATGCGGCGCGACTGGAAGGTCTCGAAATTCGAGCACGACGAGATCTCGCGGTAGGTGTTCTGCGCCGGCAGCCACACTTCCAGGTCGTAGGTCTTGGCCGCGGAAAACCCCATGTCGCCACTGCACAGCGCCATCTTGCGGTACGGCAGGCCGAGCTTCTGCAGGATCGTCTCGGCGTGGCCGGTCAGGGCTTCCAGCGCAGCGTAGGAATCTTCCGGCTTCACCATCTGCACCAGTTCCACCTTGTCGAACTGATGCTGGCGGATCATGCCGCGCGTGTCGCGGCCGTAGGAGCCCGCCTCCGAACGGAAGCACGGGGTGTGGGCGACGAACTTCAGCGGCAGCGCCTCGGCCGGCACGATTTCATCGCGCAGCAGGTTGGTCACCGGCACCTCGGCAGTGGGAATCAGATACAGCTTTTCCGCATCCGCGCCAGCCTGATTGGCATAGCGCGGGACATGGAACAGGTCTTCCTCGAACTTGGGCAGCTGCCCGGTGCCGCGCATCGAATCGGCGTTCACCAGATACGGCACATAGACTTCTGTATAGCCATGCTCGCCGGTGTGCTGGTCGAGCATGAACTGGGCGAGCGCCCGATGCAGCCGTGCCAGCGGACCTTTCATCACGGTGAAGCGGCTGCCGGTGATCTTCACCGCTGTGGCAAAGTCGAGCTGGCCCAGGCCTTCGCCGATGTCCACATGGTCGCGCACTTCAAAATCGAAGGTCCTCGGCGTGCCCCAGCGGCTCACCTCGACGTTGGCGGTCTCGTCCTTGCCCACTGCCACCGATTCGTGCGGCAGATTGGGCACGCCCATCAGAAAATCGTTGATCTCGGTCTGCAGCGCGGCCAGGCGTTCTTCGTTCTGCTTGAGTTCATCGCCCAGCCCGGCCACCTCGGCCATTACCGCCGTGGTGTCCTCGCCCTTGCCCTTCATCATGCCGATCTGCTTCGACATGCTGTTGCGGCGGCTTTGCGCTTCCTGGGTACGGGTCTGGATGGTCTTGCGCTCGGCTTCCAGCACGTCGAAACGCGCCGCGTCGAATTGAAAACCGCGTGCAGCCAGGCGTTCGGCGACCAGGGTGGCGTCTTTGCGCAGGAGTTGGATATCAAGCATGGGAGTGTGGGGAAAGCGGCAAAAGCGCTATTTTCCACGATAGCCGACCCATTCGGCTAGGGGCGATGCTGAATTACTGCATATGATGCGGGCGGGCTTGCGTTCCTGGGGGCGTCAGACTACGGATTCAATACCACGCGTGTTGTCTGACAAAGATTTCACGCGGTGTGTCTTTCCACGCGACGGCGTAACCCTTCGAAATACAAAAAATCTGCGGGCTGAGCAGGCGGGGAGTTAAAGCCTTCAAGCAATAAACCTCGCAGTTGTTGAGAGTGTTGAATACTGCAAGCCTGTTCATGCTTGGAGTCACTATCGGTGCCGTGGTCAAGCTGCAAGACTGGTTCGTCGGGCGAGGTCTGAAAGGTATTGGACAGTGTGGCTTTCATGACGTGATGCGTAAGCGTTTGGCGAATAAGGAAGAGGCCTGTTTACGGGCAATCAAGCCGCCTCAACCATCCCCACCGCCTCTTCCACATCCACCGCCACGATGCGCGATACGCCCGGTTCCTGCATGGTGACGCCGGCCAGGTGCTGGGCCATTTCCATGGTGACGCGGTTGTGGGTGATGAACAGGAACTGGGTCTGGTCGGACATGGCCTTGACCAGGTTGCAGTAGCGCTCGGTGTTGGCGTCGTCGAGCGGCGCGTCGACCTCGTCGAGCAGGCAGAACGGCGCCGGGTTGAGCTTGAACATGGCGAACACCAGCGACAGCGCGGTCAGCGTCTTTTCGCCGCCGGACAGCAGGTGGATCGAGGCGTTCTTCTTGCCGGGCGGCTGGGCGAAGACCTGCACGCCGGAATCCAGAAGCTCTTCGCCGGTGAGGATCAGCCGTGCCTGACCGCCGCCGAACAGCTTCGGGAACATCTCGCCCATGTGCTGGTTGACGGTGTCGAAGGTGGCCTTGAGGCGATTGCGCGATTCCTGATCGATCTGATGAATGGCGTCTTCCAGCGTGGTGACGGCTTCCAGCAGGTCGGCGCATTGCGCGGCGAGGTATTCGGCGCGTTCCTGCGCCTGGGTCAGTTCGTCGAGCGCGGCGAGGTTGACCGCGCCGAGCGCGGCGATCTCGTTCTGCAGGCGGGTGATCTGCGCCTGCAACTGGGCGGGTTTGGGGCTTTCGGCCAGGCCGGATTCGAGTACGCTCTCGTCGGCCTCGGCTTCGCGCAGCTGCAGCTCGAACTGCGATTGCGTCAGCATGGCTTCCTGATCCTTGAGCTTGAGCTGCTCGATGGTGCGGCGCAAGGGATCGAGCCCCTGTTCGCAGCCAAGCCGTGCTTCGTCGTGCGCGCGCAACAGGGTGGTCAGGCCCTCCAGTGCGTCGCGCGCGGCGGCCAGTGCGGCTTCGCAGGTGGTGCGCGTTTCCAGCGCCTGCTGCAGTTCGACATCCAGCGCGTCGGCCGGCAGGCGGGCCAGCTCTTCGCGCGCCTGCGCCAGACGGGTTTCGTCGGCTGCGATTTCCTGATCGATCCGCTCCAGGGTTTCGCCCAGTTCCCTGATCTTGTTGGTACAGGTAGTGAGCGCAAAACCCGCTTCCTGATGCCGCCGCTCGGCGGCGCGCTGCAGTTCGCGGGCCTCGAACACGGCGCGGTCGGCCTGGTCGCGCTTCTGGCGGGCGGCGTTCAAGGCGTCGCGTGCCTCGTCAGTCTGGTCGCGGTACGTCTTGAGACGGGTTTCCACGGCCTCCAGGGTGGCGCGCTCGCTTTCAAGCTGGTGGCTGACTTCTTCCAGTTCCTGGGTGATTTGCGCGGCCCGGCTTTGCACCCGTTCCACCGCCTGCTGCAGACGCAGCAATTCCATTTGCGCGGTGTGGTGGCGGCTTTGCATCTGGCCGGTTTGCGCACGCAGCGCCTGGATCTCGCGCTGGCGCTCCATGTAGCTTTGCTGCGTTTCGGCGTAGGCGGCTTCCAGTTGCGTAACCTCGTCGCGCAGCTGAATGGCGTCGGCAGCCAGTTTTTCCAGTTCGCGGCCGCGCGCGAGGATGCCTTCCACGGCGGTGTGCGGGCCGTGAAAGGTGACGCTGTGGCGGCTGAATACGTGGCCTTGTTGCGTGACCACGCATTCGCCGGGCTGCAGGCTGGCACGGCGCGCCTGCGCTGCCTCGACATCGTCGGCCCAGTACACGCCGCCCAGCCAGTCGGTGAGCGCGGCGAGCGCGGCGGCATCGTCGCTGTCGATCTTGCTGGCGAGCAGTTCGGGGGTGGGTGAGGCTCCGCCGCCCTGCCCGTTCCATACCGTGAGCCGGGCGGGCGGCGCATCGCTGAACCAGGCGGGCGGTGCATCGGCCGACACGGCCTGCAGGCGCTCGCGCAGGACTGCTTCGACCGCAGCCTCCCAGCCGCTGGCGACCTGCAGCTTTTCCCACAGGCGCGGCGCGCTGTCGAGCCCGCGCTGGCGCAGCCAGCCGCCAAGCTTTTCGTCGGCCTTCAGGCTTTCCTGAAGTTTTTTCAGGGCGGCGAGCTCGGCTTCGGTCTGGTGCAGGGCCTTGCGCGCGGCCTCGAGTTCGCGCGTGTGCTGGGCGCGGGCGGCATCCAGTACGGGCAATGCGGTTTCAGCCTCCTTGAGGCCGCTTTGGGCAGTGGCCAGGGTCTGCGCCAGTTCCTCGAGCTCGCCCTGCTTCGTCGACAGGCCGGCGGCATCGGGACGCGGCAACTGCGCCTGTTCCTGGGCGAGCCGGCGCTGGCGGGCATCCAGTTGTTCGATCTGGCGCCGGGTGTGGCCGAGGCTGTTTTCGTCGACCTGGCGCGATTGGTCCAGCTGCGAGACCACGCGCTGTGCGTCGCCCACGCCCTGCTGGGCTTCGCGCAATGCTGCTTCTTTCTGCGGCAGGGTGCTGTCGGTGGCCTGGCGCGCCGTGGCCTCGGCTTCTTCCAGCACCGCTTCCAGGCCAGGCTGCTGCGCGGTGACTTCGACCAGGGCTTCATGAGTGCTGCTGCGGCGTGCCTGCTGGCCTTCCACGCGCGCGACCAGATCCTGCTGCTGGCGATAAAGGCGTTCGCGGGTGGCGTTCTGGTGCGCCATGGTCTGTTCGATGCGCGCGACTTCGGACTGCGCCTGGTAATACGCCGCCTGCACGGTATTCAACGTGTCCTGCCCGGCGAACTGGGTCTGGCGCGCGGTCTCCAGTTCGGATTCGATATGGCGCAGGCGCGCGGTTTCAGCTTCGAGCCTGTTCTGCGCTTCGGTCAGGTCCTTGTCGATGCGCGCGCGCTGCTGCGCGGCATCGTGCTTGCGCGCAAACCAGAGCTGGTGTTGCGAAAACGTCATGTCGGCCTGCAGGCTGCGGTAGCGCTGCGCCACTTCAGCCTGCGCGGTGAGCTTTTCAACCTGGGCCGTGAGCTCGCGCTGGATATCCTCGACGCGGTTCATGTTGGCGCGGGCGTCCTTCAGCCGCGCCTCGGTTTCCTTGCGCCGCTCCTTGTACTTGGATACGCCGGCCGCTTCTTCCAGATAGCCGCGCAGTTCTTCCGGCTTGGCTTCGATCAGGCGCGAGATCATGCCCTGCTCGATGATGGCGTAGGCACGCGCGCCGACGCCGGTGCCGAGGAACAGGTCGGCGACATCGCGCCGCCGTACCCGCATGTTGTTGATGTAATAGGTGGAATCGCCGCTGCGGTCGAGCACGCGCTTGACCGAAATCTCGGCGTATTGCGACCACTGCCCGGCGGCCCGCCCGAGCTCGTTGTTGAACGCCAGTTCCACCGAGGCGCGCGAGGCCGGCTTGCGCGTGCCGGAGCCGTTGAAGATCACGTCCTGCATCGATTCGCCGCGCAGGTGCTTGGCCGAGGATTCGCCGAGCACCCAGCGCACCGCATCGATGACGTTGGATTTGCCGCAGCCGTTCGGTCCGACCACGCCAGTCAGCTGCGCTGGGACGGGAATGACGGTGGGATCGACGAAACTCTTGAAACCGGCAAGTTTGATATGGGTTAGACGCAAAACGAAGAGGCCTTAAGCTTTTATAATGATGTCCCCAAACGCCCTTCGGGGTCGTTTTTGTGCCGCCATTCTACACCGAGCCTTTTATGTCCTCCACGCCTTCCAAAACCCTCGAAACCTTTCCCAACCCAAAAGTTGGACGTGACTTTCACATTCATATGGAAGTGCCTGAATTTACATGTCTTTGCCCCAAGACCGGGCAGCCGGATTTTGCCACGCTGATTCTCGACTACATTCCCGACCAGACCTGCGTCGAGCTCAAGAGCCTGAAGCTCTACATGTGGAGCTTCCGCGAGGAAGGACACTTCCATGAAGATGTTACCAACCGGATACTTGATGATTTAGTCAAAGTGACGAAACCGCGTTTCATGCGGCTCACCGCCAAGTTCTATGTGCGCGGCGGCATCTTCACCAACGTGGTGGCCGAACACCGCAAGGAAGGCTGGCAGCCGGCCCCGCGCGTCGACCTGACACAGTTCGAGCATCAGTCAAATACACGCGGGTAATCCATTGTATTTTCTCGGGATCGACTTCGGCACATCGGGCGCACGCAGCTGCGTCATCGACGCCGAAGGTGCGGTCATCGCCGAGGACACGCGCGACTTCGGCACCCTGCAGGACTACGAGCGTGCCGGCATCTGGCGCGAGGCGCTGTGGGATCTGGTGGCCTCGCTGCCCACCGCGATTCGCTCGCAGCTGTCGGGCATGGCACTCGACGGCACCTCGGGCACCGTGCTGGCCTGCGACGAGGAACTCACGCCGCGCCACCCGCCGCTGCTGTACGACGATGCTCGCGCGGTCGAAGAAGCGCAACTGATCGCCCGGACCGCGACACCCGGCCATCCCGCCGCAGCGGCCACCTCCGGCCTGGCCAAGGTGCTGTGGCTGAAAAAACGGCTCGGCCTCACCGGCGCGCGGCTGTATCTCAATCAGGCCGACTGGCTGTCCGGACTGCTGACCGGCCGGGTCGGATTTTGCGATTATCACAACGCCCTCAAAATGGGGCTCGACCTCGATAGCCTGGCATGGCCGGACTGGGTCGAATACCTGGCCGACGTCGATTACCTGCCGATTCCGGTTGCGCCCGGCACCCAGCTTGCTGCCCTGTCGCGTCCACGTGCCCGCTATCTCGGCGTGAATCCCGGATGCCAGGTGCGCGCCGGCACCACCGATTCCATCGCCGCCTTCCTGGCGGCCGGCGTCAGCCAGAGCGGTGACGCCGTCACCTCGCTCGGCAGCACCCTGGTGCTGAAACTGCTGTCCGACACCCGGGTGGAATCGACCGAGCACGGCGTGTATTCGCACTGGTTCGGCAGCCGCTGGCTGGCCGGCGGCGCGTCCAATTGCGGTGGCGCCGTGCTGCGGCAGTTTTTCGACGACCGCACCCTGGCCGCACTCAGCGCAACCATCGACCCGGCCATCGCCAGCCCGCTCGATTACTGGCCGCTGCCGAAAACCGGCGAACGCTTCCCGGTCAACGATCCACAGCGTGCACCGCGCCTGGCGCCGCGGCCGGCCGACGATGCCGCATTCCTGCACGGCCTGCTGGAAAGCCTCGGCCGCATCGAAGCGCAGGGCTATGGCCTGCTGGCCGAACTCGGCGCCACGCCGCTGCGCCGGGTCGAAACCGCCGGTGGCGGCGCGAAAAACCCTGCCTGGACGCACATCCGCCAGCGCCTGCTCGGCGTGCCGGTGACGCGCGCCGCGCATACCGGGGCGGCTTATGGGGCGGCGCTGTTGGCACGCGATGGCCAGAAACTTTTCAGTTAATTCCAATTGGCCTGGTCATAAGGCTTTTATCTACAATTGTCTTGGCTGAATGTTTTTCAGCAAACCCTGAATCTGCGTGCGTTGCCAGCGATAGGGAAAATCAGCACAACTGGCATGGCACCGTTTCCCGAACAAGGACACCCATGCAATTTACCGAGATTATCTCCATTGCCGGATACGCAATCGAAGCCGTTGGGGTGCTGGTCATCCTCGCCGGCTCGGCGATTGCGTCGTTCGGGTTCTTGCGCACCTATCGGCTGGCGGCCGATGGCGTTGCCTACACGACATTTCGCCGCGCGTTGGGTCGGTCCATCATTCTGGGGCTGGAATTTCTGATTGCGGGCGACATCATTCGCACCGTGGTGGTGGCCGATACACTGGAAAACGTGGCCATTCTCGGCCTGATCATTCTGATGCGCACGTTTCTCAGCGTGACGCTGCATCTGGAAATCGAGGGACGCTGGCCGTGGCAACCGGAGAAGCACGAATCCAATTAGGAAAGGAATCACGATGGCTATTGGTTGGTTTGCACTCTTGAAAGGCGTGCCCTGGGCTGGCGTCATTAGCACGGCGCCGCTGGTGGCTGATGGCGCAAGGCAGTTGTGGAAAGCCGTCTCTAAAAAAACCTTGCCAGAACCGGATGCAGCCAATGTTCATTCACCGCATCCACCAGATGCCGCTGCGCTCGAAACGCGCGTGTTTACACTGGAGGCAGGCATGGATGACCTGCATGCGCAAATGATCAAATCCTCCGAACTGATCAAGGAACTGGCCGACCAGAATGCTGCATTGGTCAAGCTTGTTGAGGCTCACCGGGTTCACATGCTGTGGCTATCCGCAACGGCTTTGGTTCTGGCTTGTGTTGCGCTGGCTGTGATCGTGTTTAGATGAGTTTCAGCCCGCCGCTTGTTTAGCCCTCCCCGTTCATCACAGGAATCTGCATGATTCGCACAATGCTGTACCAGCCCACCACTCAGGCAATCATTACCGGAGATGAAGCGCTGCTGGCTACCTGGCGGCAGCAATCCGACACGATTGTGTGGGCTGATTTTTCCGACATGGACCCCGAGACCGAAATGCATGCGCTAATCGAGTACTTCGGCTTGCATCCTCTTGCCATTCAGGATGCCCAGCGCACCCGGCATCAGCCCAAGATTGAAGCGTTTGATGACCATGTATTCGTGCTGCTCAAGGGCCTGGGTCCGGATACAGACGAATTTGAATTCGAGACCATCCAGATCGCCCTGTTTATCGGCGAGCGTTTTCTGGTGACGCGTCACTCGTCCCGCTCATCCAGCATCGATGGCCTTTGGCAGACCGTGCAGCAGGATACTGGCCTGTTCGAGGGCGGTCCGGATTTTCTCGCGTTGAGGCTTGCGCGCCTGTCCATCGACCGTTTCCTGAACAGGTTGCTGACGCTGGAACCACGCCTGGAGGATCTCGAGCAAGAAATCGTTACCCGCCCGCAGGATGAGATCCTTTCTGAATTGATGGGATACAAGACCAGTCTCAGAAAGTTTCGCCGTGTACTGCTTTACCATCAACAGATATTCCTCGACTTGATGAATCACCTGCCACCGCAAGTCAAACCGGGGCGAATTCATGAAATCAAGGATGTCTATGAACATCAGGAACGCGCTGGCAGTCTGGCCACCCTGTATTACGAAGTGTCCTCGGACCTGATCGAAGGCTACATTTCACTCGCCTCGCATCGGCTCAACAACATCATGAAGATCCTCACGATCGTGACAGCGATCTTCGTGCCGTTGAGCTTTCTGGCCGGGATATACGGAATGAACTTCGAGAACATGCCAGAACTGAAATCGCGCTCCGGCTACTTCATTCTGTTGAGTGTGATGGGGGGTATTGCGACGATTCTGCTGCTCGTGTTCAGGAAGCGCCGCTGGCTGTAAGCACGAAAAGCCGATGGCTGATTGGATGATTTCGTTTGGCCCCTGAGCCGTTCGCCCTGAGCCTGTCGAAGCCTGTCCTGAGCTTGCCGTATGGGGGCAGCCCTTCGACAGGCTCAGGGCGAACGGTACGAAGTAACGCGCTGAAACTGAATATTTTGAAGCCTGCCCCGCTCAGTTGACCTCAACAAACTCCAGGGTGTTGGCATCCGGGTGCGTGCAGCGACACGGCGGGTGCGTAGCACCGGGGGGCGGGAGCGCAAAGCCTGCCCCGGTCAGCTGACCTCAACAAACTCCAGGGTGTTGGCATCCGGGTCACGGCAAAAAATCGCCGCCCGGCCCGACTGGCTGACCGTGTAATTCACGCCAGCGGCATCGAGCCGGGCTTTCAGCGCATCCATGTCCCGCACACCCAGCGCAAGGTGATGGTCGCGGCCGCCATGTTCGGGACGGACCGAGCCGGCATCGGGATTGGGCAGGTTCATCAGGTGCAGCTGCTGCCCGCCGCCGAGTTCGTACCACGCGCCGGGGTAAGGCAGGTCGGGGCGGTCCGGAAATACCCGCAAGCCCACAACGGATTCATAAAAACGCTTGGCACGCGCCAGATCGGATACCAACAGGCCCGCATGCAGCAGTGCGATGACATCAGACATGGGCTTTCTCCTCGGCTTGATTGTCTTCCATGTGGCCGGAAAACAGGCTGGCGGTGATGATCATGATGGCGCCGAGCCATTCCTGCACGCCCATGCGTTCGTTGGACAGGTAATAGGCGGCGACGGCCGCGACCACGAGTTCGAACAGGAAGATGACGATGGCCTGGTTGGCCGGCACGCGCGCGAGACCATATTGCACGGCATAGGTCATGCTGCCGATGGCGAGGCCGACGCCGACCAGCAGCAGCCAGGTATAGACGCCGGCACTGGCAACAAAATCGAGCTCGTCCGGCTTGAGTGCCAGGCCGGCCAGGGTCAGGATCGCGACCCCCGCCCACACCGACACCACCTTGGCGCCTTCGGTCACGCCGCCGAGATGGCGGCTGATGACATTGCTCACCGCAAACATCACGCCCGCCGACAACCCCAGCCATTCGGCCCGGTTGGCCGGCAGCGGCCAGTCGCCGGGCTGCCACAGCATCGCCAGCGCGCCGCCGGCGGCCAGCGCCATCACCGCCCAGCCGGCGCGGTTGAGCTTTTCCTTCAGCAAAAAACGCGAGAACAGCACGGTCCACAGCGGCGACAGATAGAACAGCAGCAGCACGCGTACCACCTCGCCTTCCAGCACGCCCAGCACGTAGGCCAGATTGGTCCAGCCAGCCGCCAGCCCCAGTGCCGCCAGCCACAACCAATGCCCGCGCGCGTTGTGCAGGGCACGGCCATGCAGCCAGCCCAGGAGCAACAGCGGCACCGCATAGGTGATGAAACTCGACGCGATGCCGCCCACGCCCGCCTCGTTCAGCAGCCGATAGGGATACCAGACCAGCCCCCACAAGGTGGCGGCGTAGACCAGACTGCTGACGGCAAGGGTGCGCTGCAAGGGAATCGACGGCATGGGGCTTTATAATGTAGAGCTTCGTAATATTCAGTGCTGCAATGAACCCGCGATTAGAACAACTCCACCCCTACCCGTTTCAAAAGCTGCGCGAACTGTTCGCGGGGGTGACGCCGAATCCCGAGCTCACACCGATCAATCTGTCGATCGGCGAACCCAAGCACCCCACGCCGCAGTTCATCAAGGATGCGCTGGTCGAAGGATTGGGCGGGCTGGCGAATTATCCCATCACTCAGGGCTCGGATGCGCTGCGCAAATCGATCGCCTGGTGGGTGGAGCGGCGTTTTGGCGTGAAACTCGACTTCGCGACCGAAGTGCTGCCGGTGAATGGCTCGCGCGAAGCGCTGTTCGCATTTGCCCAGGCCAGTGTCGATTCCAGCCGCCATGGCCGCCGCGTCATCATTTCGCCGAATCCGTTTTATCAGATCTACGAAGGCGCGGCGCTGCTGGCCGGTGCCCGGCCCTTCTTCCTCAATACCCTGCCGGACAACGACTTCAGGATGGACTGGTCGAAGGTGCCGGAAGACCTGTGGGAGCAGGTGAACCTGGTTTACGTGTGTTCGCCCGGCAACCCCACCGGCAAGGTGATGTCGCTCGATGACTGGAAGCAGTTGTTCGACCTGTCGGACACCCATGGCTTCGTGATCGCGGCCGACGAGTGCTATTCGGAAATCTATTTTGACGAGGCCAGCCCGCCGCTCGGCGCGCTCACCGCGGCGCAGCAGCTCGGCCGCGGCCTCGACAACCTGATCGTGTTCAATTCGCTGTCCAAGCGTTCCAACGTGCCGGGCATGCGCTCCGGCATGGTGGCGGGCGATGCCGCGCTGATCAGGCAATTCCTGCTGTACCGCACCTATCACGGCAGCGCCATGAGCCCGATGGTGCAAGTCGCCAGCACCGCCGCATGGAACGACGAAGCACACGTGATCGAGAACCGCCGGCTGTATGCCGAAAAGTTTGCTGCGGTGATGCCGCTGCTCAAGGATGTGCTGGCTTTCGATGCGCCTGACGCGGCCTTTTATCTGTGGGCACGCGTGCCGGGCGGCGACGATGCCGCGTTTGCGCGCGAGCTGTATCGCACCCAGCATGTGACCGTGCTGCCCGGCAGCTACCTCGCGCGCGACGCCGCCAACGTCAATCCCGGAAAGGGCTTTGTCCGCATCGCGCTGGTCGACAGCCTGGACGCCTGCATCGAGGCCGCCAAACGCATGGCCCGCTTTGTCGGCGAAGCCGCCTAACCTCTCCGCTTATTCACCTTTTAATTCAATCCATTTCAAACAAGGAAACCACCATGCACGATCTGCAAAAAACCATCGAAGACGCTTTTGAACGCCGCGCCGAGATCACGCCGCGCAATGTCGAGCCGCAGGTCAAGGATGCGGTCATGGCCGTGATCGACCTGCTCGACATGGGCGAACTGCGCGTCGCCGAGCGTACCGACGGCCAGAACTGGATCACCCACCAGTGGCTGAAGAAGGCCGTGCTGCTGTCGTTCCGCCTCGAAGACAACGCCTTCATCAAGGGCGGCTACACCAACTACTACGACAAGGTGCCGTCGAAGTTCGCCGACTTCAACTCGAAGGATTTCCGCGAAGGCGGCTTCCGCGTGGTGCCGCCGGCGGCCGTGCGCAAGGGCTCCTACATCGCCAGGAACGTGGTGCTGATGCCCAGCTACGTGAACATCGGCGCCTATGTCGGTGAAGGGACGATGGTCGACACCTGGGCCACCGTCGGTTCCTGCGCCCAGATCGGGAAGAACGTGCACCTTTCGGGCGGCGTCGGCATCGGCGGCGTGCTCGAACCGGTGCAGGCCAACCCCACCATCATCGGCGACAACTGCTTTATCGGCGCGCGTTCCGAAGTGGTCGAAGGCGTGATCGTCGAAGACAACGCGGTGATCTCGATGGGTGTCTACATCGGCCAGTCCACCAAGATCTTCGATCGCGAAACCGGCGAAGTCACTTACGGCCGCATTCCTGCCGGCTCGGTGGTGGTGTCCGGCAACCTGCCGTCCAAGGATGGCAGCTATAGTCTGTATTGCGCCGTGATCGTGAAGAAGGTCGATGAAAAGACCCGCTCCAAGGTCGGCATCAACGAACTGCTGCGCGGGATTTGAGGCCGGTTGACCGGCCTGGGCAAGGAGTTGTATCCGCTTATAAGGCTTTACAACTCCGTTCCGCCCCTTGTGGTTAAATCCAACGCAGCTCCCCGGAAAGGAATGACCATGAAAAGCACGCTCGTTGTCACGGCACTGCTCGCCGCTACCCTGGCTGGCTGCCAGGAAAATCCGGTCTCCGGCCGCAAGCAACTGGTGCTGGTCTCCGAAGAGCAGGCGCAGGCGTCGTCGGCCCAGGCCTACACGCAGACGCTGAGCGAAGCGCAGAAGAAGGGTAAGCTCAGCACCGATGCGGCGCTGAACGCCCGCGTCAAGCGCATCACCGACCGGCTGATCGTGCAGGCTGGCGCCATGTACGCACCGAGCCGCAGCTGGAAATGGTCGGTGGCCGTGATCAACGAGCCCACGCTCAACGCCTGGTGCATGCCCGGCGGCAAGATGGCGATCTACACCGGCATCGTCGACAAGCTGAAACTCTCCGACGACGAAATCGCCCAGATCATGGGCCATGAAATTGCCCATGCGCTGCTGGGACACGGCCGCGAGCGCATGTCGCGCGCGATGGCCATGCAGGGTGGCATGGTGCTCGGCTCCATCGTCGCCGGGCAGGATCTCTCGGTACTGGGGCCGGTGGCGGATATTGCGCTGACCCTGCCCAACAGCCGTACCGGCGAAAGCGAGGCCGACCGCTACGGCATCGAACTCGCCGCCCGCGCCGGCTTCGATCCGCGTGCCGCAGTCCGTCTGTGGGAAAAAATGAGCGCCGCCAGCGGCAACGGCCCGCCGCAGTTTCTCAGCACCCACCCTTCGCCGGATAACCGCATCCAGGCGCTGAACGCGCTGGTGCCGCAGATGATGCCGATTTACGAGAAGTCACGTTGATGAACACACACCCCATGCCGAGCCCCGACGAAAAACTGGCCAGCCTTAAAACGCTGACCCACGTGATCTATGCTGTCTACGCGCTGTCGCTGTTTTCCGCTGTCCCCGCCATCGTCGGCATCGTGCTGAATTACATCAAACTCGAAGATGCCAGGGGCACCTGGCTGGAAAGCCATTTCCGCTGGCAGATCCGTACCTTCTGGTTTGCAGTGTTGTGGACCCTCCTCGGGTGGATCACCCTGATCGCGCTGGTGGGCTGGGTGGTGCTGGGCGTGACCTACATCTGGGTGATCTACCGCATCGCCAAAGGCTGGCTCAATCTCAACGACGGCAGGCCGATGCCGCTTCCAGCCTGAGCTGCGCTCAAGAAGTGGCTTGAAAAGCCCGAAAACAGGCTAGACTGCAAAAGTCGAGCCAGGTTGGCTGCGTCCGCCGGCTTCATCCAGGGAGGCATAAAAATGAATATCCGTACCGTTTCACTGGCACTGGGCTGCGCTGTTCTGCTGGCAGGCTGTGCCACCAAGGATTACGTCAACGAGCAGGTCGGCAGCCTGAACAAGCGCATGGATGGTGAAATGAGTCAGGTCACCGCCCGGCACCAAAGTTTGGACGGCCGCGTCAACAACCAGCAAACCGTGATCAATGACCTGTCGCGCACCGCACAGGACGCGCTCGATCGCGCCAATGCCGCAGGCAAGCTGGCTGAAGGCAAGTTCCTCTACGAAACTGCTCTCTCCGGCACGGTTGCCTTCAGCCCTGACAAGAGCGTGCTCTCAGCCGATGCGGAAAAAATGCTCGACGACTTTGCCGCCAGGCTCAAGGCCGATAACAAGAATGTCTACATCGAGATTCAGGGCCACACCGACAGCATCGGTACCCCCGCTGCCAACCTCGCACTCGGCCAGGCTCGCGCCGAAGCCGTGCGCCGCCACCTGGCCATGAGCGGCCGGATTGCCCTGCATCGCATGAACGTGATTTCCTACGGTGAATCCGCTCCCGTTGCCAGCAACATGTACAAGGCCGGCCGCGCTCAAAACCGCCGCGTTGCGCTGGTGGTGCTGCAGTAGGCGTCTCGTTGGAGGCTCAAAAAGCCCTTCGATCGTTCGACAAGCTCACGATCAGGGCGAACGGGGAGGTACTGCTGGGCCTGCTCACCGCTAGTGGTGGATTCGACGAACCATGGTGGTATCAACCCACCGTAACAGGCAGCCCTTCGACGAGCTCAGGGCGAACGGGCTTTGGGTTGTTTGGCTTACTCAGTGTGCTCTTTATGGCTGGCGTAAATACGAATAACACTATTGATCCGGCCAGATTTATCCGCGAGTTCGTTCGTGCTGAGCCTGTCGAAGCACAGCCCTTCGACAGGCTCAGGGCGAACGGTAGTCATGTTTAATTCGTGCCGGATCAATAGATAGCATATGCCGGATTCCCTGACATTCTGGATATATCTGCTGCGCTGTGCCGATGGCTCCTACTACGCAGGGCATACCGACAACCTCGAAAATCGAATCGGAGAACACAGCACGGGAATGTGCGGTGGTTACACTGCCTCCCGCCTGCCTGTTGAACTCGTATTCAGCCAGACCTGCCCCACCCGCATCGAAGCCCTCAGTCTTGAACGGCAGATAAAAGGCTGGAGCTGCGCCAAGAAAGAAGCCCTGATACGTGGCGATTGGTCTGAGATTTCGCGGCTGGCAAAAGGGAAATCAAGCAAATGATTCGGGTGCCCTGAGTAAAACGCCAAACCCACCACCCTCACCCCGTTCGCCCTGAGTGCAACAATCAACTCACAAGTCCGCTCCATCTCATCCCGTTCGCCCTGAGCGTAGTCGAAGGGCTGCCCGTTACGGATGGCTCGATATCAACCGTGGTTCGACAGGCCCATCCTGAGCCGCGCCGAAAGACTCCCTGCGAGCGGCCAATTTTCTACGAAATTCTGACCTCGGTCCCCTCCTTCACCAGATCGAACAGTTCCGCCACATCGGCATTCTTCATGCGGATGCAGCCGTGCGATGCCGGGGTACCGAGCTTGTGCTCTTCGTTGGTGCCGTGGATATAGATATAGCGGTTGTGCGTGTCCACCGTGCCGCCCTGGTTCTTGCCGGGTTCCAGGCCTTCCAGCCATAGAATGCGGGTCAGGATCCAGTCGCGGCCGGGATACTCGGCGTCCAGTTCGGGGGTCCAGACCTCGCCCGTGGGCTGGCGTGACTTGAACGCCGAACACAGCGGCGCGAAGGCGCCGATTTTTTCGGCAATGCGGTGCCGCCCACGCGGCGTGCAATGGCTGCCGTTTGCCTCGCCCGCCCCGTTGGCTGCAGTGGAAACGGGATACTGGCGAATCAACATGTCGCCATCCGGATACGGCTCCCACAGATACAACTGCTGCAACCGCATATCCACGTCGATTACCAGATCGCTCATTGCACCGCCTCCTTTTTCTGCTGACGCCGCGCCTCGAAAAACCCCGAGATCATCGCCGCACAGTCCTCCGCCAGCACCCCGCCGACAACCTCGCAATGATGATTGAGCCGCGGTTCGGCAAACACGTCCATGATGCTGCCATGCGCCCCGGTCTTGTATTCCCTGGCGCCATACACCACCCGCGCCACCCGTGCATGCAGGATCGCCCCCGCACACATCACGCACGGCTCCATCGTGACATAAAGCGTGCAGCCCACCAGCCGGTAATTCGCCACCCGCGCTGCCGCATCGCGCAGCGCCATCACCTCGGCATGCGCCGTGGGGTCGTGGCTGCTGATCGGCTGATTGAACCCGCGCCCGACGATCTCGCCGCCGCACACCACCAGCGCCCCCACCGGCACCTCGCCCTTGTCCCAGCCCTGCCGGGCCAGCGCCAGTGCGGTGCGCATGTACTCTTCGTCCGTCATCAGCGGTCCAATGGACTGGTCACGCCGCGCCCGCCTTTATTCAACACATGGGTATAAATCATTGTGGTCGAAACGTCCGAATGTCCAAGCAACTCCTGCACCGTGCGGATGTCATAGCCTGCTTCCAGCAAATGCGTAGCAAACGAATGGCGCAAGGTGTGCGGCGTGGCAGGCTTTGCAATACCAGCATCGCGAACCGCCTGGCGGATTGCCCGCTGTATCGCCTGATCCTGCACATGATGGCGCCGCACCTCCCCCGAACGCGGATCAACCGATCTGTTCTTGGAAGGAAAAACATATTGCCAACCCCACTCTCGCCCCGCGTTCGGGTACTTCCGGTCAAGTGCATAGGGCAAATACACCTCCCCGAATCCCTCCGCTACATCCTGTTCATGCAAGTCACGCACCTGAATCAAATGTGCCTTGAGCGGCTCTGCCACCGCGGCCGGCAACATCGTTACCCTGTCCTTGAAACCCTTGCCTTCACGGACAAGTATCTCACCGCGAGAGAACTCTACATCCTTCACCCTTAGACGCAGTGCCTCCATGATTCTGAGGCCCGCCCCATAAAGCAATCCCGACACCAGCCAATGCGTACCGGTCAACCGCGCCAAAACTGATTGCACTTCAGCTTGCGTTAGCACCACCGGTAGCCGCTTGGGTGCTTTGGCCTTCTCAACGTTTTCCAGCCAGGGCAAGTCTTGATTAAGCACCTCACGATACAAAAACAATAGAGCCGACTTGGCTTGGTTTTGTGTTGCCGCAGCCACCTTGCCGTGCACTGCAAGATGCGTCAAAAACGCCTCCACCTCACGCCCCCCCATTTCTGTGGGATGACGCTTGCCAAAGTGGAGTACAAAGCGTTTAATCCAGTCCACATAAGCCTGCTCAGTGCGAATGCTGTAATGTTTAAGACGAATTTTGCCGCGTACCTGATCCAGTAAACGTGGCGGCTCAGTCATTGACGCATTTGCTTTCATGTTAGGACGCACTAAAAACTAATAGTCCAATGATCAATAGCACATTTTTCAATAA
>JAIOJU010000090.1 GCA_019911765.1 Thiobacillus sp. | reverse complement strand
AAACCGGCAGTGGATTGGAGCCGCACGCCTGCCCCACCGCCCGCGCCGCCGTGCCAAGCTGCTTCGACAGTGCACCATACGTCGTCGGCTCGCCGCGCGGAATCGCCAGCAGCGCATGCCACACCCGCAACTGAAACGGCGTGCCTTCCGGCACGAACAGCAGATCGAATTCGTGCGCCGGGTTGCGCCAGTAGGCATCGAGCTGCGCCGATAAATGCGCGGCGCGGGCATCCAGTCTGGGCGATACCCGGGAGTCCGCACCCAGAAAATCCAGCCGCGTCAGCGCCTCACCCGTGAAGCACGCGCCTAGGCGGCAGGGCGGGGCATCGAGGATGGTGTCGTAGGCAGGCATGAGCGAATTTTAGCTGAGCCGTGGGGGATATAAAGCTGTCAGCCTGCTATCGGCTGCGGATTCAGTCATACACTCCGAGCATAAAACAAAAACGCCCGCATGAAGCGGGCGTTTTGCATTGCAGCATGAACCGGTTTATTCGGCAGCCGGTGCAGCGGTGCCACCCTTGACCTTGCGGGCGGGCAGTTTTTCCTTGATACGTGCGGACTTGCCTGAACGCTCGCGCAGGTAGTACAGCTTGGCGCGGCGGACGTCACCGCGACGCTTCACTTCGACACTGGCAACCAGCGGCGAGTGGGTCTGGAAGGTGCGCTCGACGCCTTCGCCGGCGGAGATCTTGCGCACGGTGAAAGCCGAGTTGAGGCCGCGGTTGCGCTTGGCGATGACGACGCCTTCGTAAGCCTGCAGACGCTCGCGGTTGCCTTCCTTGACCTTGACCTGAACGACGATGGTGTCGCCGGGGGCGAAGTCGGGGAGGGTTTTACCCAGGCGGGCGATTTCTTCCTGTTCGAGTTGCTCGATGATGTTCATGATGTTTCCTTACATCTGGCGGGAGAGGTGCGTCGTCGGGTCAATCAAACCGCCAGACGGACATCACGCCGTTTCACATGGGCCAGAATTTAATGGTCTTGGCCCGCTTTTTTCTGCTTCGCACCGGGGTGCGCCGCGAGAAGATCCTGTTCCTGTTTCGATAAACCGCGTCTGGCCAACAGATCAGGGCGATGGGCTGCCGTGATCGTCAGACTTTGCTGCAAGCGCCATTGGGCGATCGCGGTATGGTTGCCGCTTTTCAATACTTCCGGTACGGCCTCACCCTGCCAGACTTCGGGCCGGGTGTAGTGCGGGCAATCGAGCAGGCCGTTGGCGAAAGAGTCTTCCACCGCCGAATCTGCGTCGTTCAACGCCCCCGGCAGTTGCCTGATGATCGCATCCATCAAGGCCAGCGCAGGGAGTTCGCCGCCCGACAACACAAAGTCGCCCAGCGAAACTTCCTCGTCCACGCGGCGCTGCAACAGCCGTTCGTCAATGCCTTCGTACCGGCCGCATAACAAAACCAGTGCTTGATTCTGGTTCAGTGCGGTTTCTTTCAGTTCCATCACCCGCTGGTGGGTCAGCGGGCGGCCCCGCGGTGAAAAATGCACCACCCAGGGCGTCAAATTCTCGCTGGACAGATCCTGCTGGACAGCGTTCAATGCACGATCCAGCGGTTCGGCCTGCATCAGCATGCCGGGGCCACCACCGTAGGGGCGGTCATCCACGGTGCGATGCGGATCGTCGGTGAAATCGCGCGGGTTCCACGATTTGAACCGGTACAAGCCACGATCCAGTGCGCGCCGGGTGATGCCGTAATCCAGTACGGCATCGAACATCTCGGGAAAAAGTGTGACCGCATCAAAGCGCACGCCTTTCTCCTTAATAATCTTCGCCCCAGTCCACCTCGATCTGTCCACCCGCCACGTCCACCTTGCCGACAAATTGCGCGATGAACGGAATCAGATGTTCACGGTTGCCCTTGATCACCAGCACATCCTGTGCACCGGTTTCCATCAGGCTATCCACCTTGCCGAGCTCGACGCCTTCGCGGTTGACTGCGGTCAGGCCGATCAAATCCGACCAGTAAAACTCGTTTTCTTCCGGTGCCGGCAAGTCGCTGCGTGCCACCGAAATTTCCTGCCCACGCAGGGCATAGGCCTTGTCGCGGTCATCGATGCCAGCCAGCTTGGCGACCAGGGTGTTGCTGTGATCCTGGATGGCTTCGACGGTGTAGTGCTTGTACTCCGGGTCGCGGCCGATGCGCCAGGATTCAAAATCCATCAGCGTTCCGGGGTCTTCGCTAAAGGACTGGACCTTGACCCAGCCCTTGATGCCGAACGGGGCGGCAATGCGCCCCATAACGACCCAGTCGTTATTCAATTCGAGCAACCGACCCAGTCGCTGTTGTCGCTCAATTAAATTAAGCGGCAGCTGCGGCAGGCTTGTTTTGCTTGACCAGACGGGCAACGGTGTCGGACATCTGCGCACCGTGGCTGGTCCAGTAGCTGATGCGCTCCTGGTCCAGGCGCACAGCCTCGGCACCCTCGGGAGCGACCGGATTGTAGAAACCGACGCGCTCGATGAAGCGACCATCACGGCGGCAGCGCGAATCGGCCACCACGACGTTGTAGAAAGGACGGTTTTTAGCGCCACCGCGCGAAAGACGAATAACGACCATGATTCAACCCACCGGGAAACGGAGAAAACCGAGAATTATACCCAAAACAACCCGATTAGCCAGTGGTTTGCGTGCTCGTGGCCTTGCCGAGCCCCAAATCCTTGTCCAGCCTGGGTTCGCCCGGGCGCCGGGCAGTTGCTCAGCGCATGCCAGGTAGCATCCCTTTCATGCCGCGCATCATTTTGCTGATACCGCCCTTACCCATCATTTTCATCATCTTTTGCGCCTGTTCAAACTGTTTCAGCAATTTGTTGACTTCCTGGACCTGTACGCCCGCGCCGGCCGCAATGCGGCGCTTGCGCGAGGCTTTGAGGATTTCAGGCTTGCGGCGCTCAAGCGGGGTCATGCTGTTGATGATGCCTTCCACCCGGTTGATGTCCTTTTCGCCGGCATCTGCGGGCATCGGCATTTGTCCGGCGCCGGGGAGCTTGTCCATCAGTGCGGACAGGCCGCCCATTTTGCGCATCTGCTGGATTTGCGCCTTGAAGTCTTCAAGGTCGAAGTCCTTGCCCTTTTTGACCTTGTCGGCGAGCTTTTTGGCCTCGGCCATATCGACCGAACCTTGTGCCTGCTCGATCAGCGAGAGCACGTCGCCCATGCCGAGGATACGCTGTGCCATGCGCTCGGGATGGAAGGCTTCCAGGCCGGTGGGCTTTTCGCCGACACCGATGAACTTGAGCGGCTTGCCGGTGATGTGGCGCACCGACAACGCGGCACCGCCCCGTGAATCGCCATCGAGCTTGGTGAGCACGATGCCGGTGAGCGGCAAGGCTTCGTTAAAGGCCTTGGCGACGTTGATGGCGTCCTGACCCTGCATGGCGTCCACCACAAACAGGGTTTCGACCGGTTTGACGGCGGCGTGCAGGGCCTTGATCTCGGCCATCATGGCTTCGTCGATCGCCAGCCGGCCAGCAGTATCGACAATCAGCACGTCGTAAAACTGCTTGCGCGCGTGATCCTGGGCGGCCTGAGCGATTTTCAGGGGGTCACGCTCGTCGCCGGCTTCAAAAAAGCTGACGTCGAGTTGCTTGCCCAGTAAGCGCAGTTGCTCGATCGCGGCGGGGCGGTAGACGTCGGCTGATGTGAGCAGCACTTTTTTCTTGCGGTTTTTGAGCAGCAGCGCGAGCTTGCCGCTGGTGGTGGTTTTACCCGAACCCTGCAGGCCTGCCATCAAGATCACGGCGGGTGGCGTGGCGGCCAGATTCAGTTCGGCGTTTGCACCGCCCATCAGGCGGGTGAGTTCTTCATGAACGATGCCGATCAGTGCCTGGCCCGGCGACAGGCTGGTGAGCACTTCCTGGCCCAGTGCGCGTGTTTTGACCGACTCGATGAAATCCTTGACGACCGGCAGCGCAACGTCGGCTTCGAGCAGTGCCAAACGGACCTGACGCAGCGTGTCCTGCACGTTTGCTTCGGTAATGCGTGCTTGTCCACGCAGAGATTTGACGACGCCGGCGAGGCGCCCACTGAGATTTTCTAACATGGCTTCCTTGTTGCCGTACTGGACGGCATGGATAATGGGGCTGGCTGAATCAACTATTCATTTTAACGAATGTCCCCGCTATTGCTGGTTACTTTATGTGTGAGCGCGCTATATGGCTGGGTGGCCTGGCGCCTGCAGCGTCCGTTGCCGGGCCTGTCCGTGCGCATTATGTTGCCGCTCGCCCTGCTTGCGCACGGCGCGCTGATATATCTGTCGATACTGGGGCAGGGCGACATCCGCCTGGGGTTCGGTAATTCACTGTCGACCATTTTATGGCTGACCGCACTGACTTACTGGCTGTCCAGCTACGGGGTGCCGCTGGCGCGTATCCAGTCATGGGTGAGTGCGCTGGCAGCCGTGTCTGTGCTCGGCATGGCGTTTTTTACCGAGAAACATGCCATTCCCAACTCTCAGGCACTGGCCTTGCGTATGCATCTGGTTGTTGCCTTTCTTGCCTATGGTTTGCTGGCAGTAGCCGCCCTGCATGCGGTATTGATGACCATGCTGGAAAAACAACTGCATCGTGGCGCGCTTTTGCAGGGCGGTGCCCCCCCGCTGCTGACGCTGGAAGCGCTGTTATTCAAGACCATCGGCGTCGGCTTTGCGTTGCTGACGCTGGCGGTATTTAGTGGGGTGTTCTTCACCGAAGAGATTTTTGGCACGGCCTTGGTGCTGTCTCACAAGACAGTGTTTGCCCTCCTGTCCTGGCTGGTTTTCGGAGGACTTTTGCTGGGCCGGCATTTCCGGGGCTGGCGCGGACGGACTGCGCTGGTCTGGACGATTACCGGGTTCACGCTGCTGCTGCTGGCTTATCTGGGCACCCAGTTTGTTCTGGAAGTATTGCTTGGACGCTGATTGCGTTCTTGCCCACTGCCGCGATTGAGCCCCTTTCTTCAGGAATAACGCTTGGAAGACCTGTCCATCGGTACGTTGTTTGGCCTGCTCGCAGGAATGCTGTTTTTGTCGGCCTGCTTCTCGGCATCCGAGACCGCCATGATGGCGATCAACCGCTACCGTCTGCGCCATGCCGCTGAATCGGGCCATCGCGGTGCGATGTTGACGCTGTCGTTGTTGAATCAGACCGACAAATTGCTGGGCGTGATCCTGCTCGGCAACAATTTGATCAATATTGCGGCTGCGACACTGGCGACGATTATTTCCATACGCCTGTATGGCGATTCGGATCTTGCCTTGTCGATAGCAACCTTGCTGCTGACTTTTCTGATCCTGGTGTTCAGCGAAGTCACGCCCAAGGTGCTGGGTGCCTCGTACCCCGAGCGGGTGGCCTATCCAGCCGGCTATGTGCTGATGCCGATGCTCAAGCTGACGTATCCGATTGTCTGGTTCGTCAATCTGTTTGTTCAGGGAATTCTGTGGGTGCTGCGAATCAAGCCGCCCGAGCCGGGTCATGGCAGTCGACTTGGATTGCAGGAGCTGAGAACGATCGTGCTGGAATCGTCGGGGATGCTGCCACGCGAACATCACCGGATTCTGGTGAATTTGCTGGAGCTGGAGGACATCACTGTCGACGATGTGATGACGCCACGCAACCAGATCGAGGCGATTGATATCGAGGATGATCCCGAGCGCCTGCGCCAGCAGATTTCCACCAGCCACCATACCCGGCTGGTGGTGCATGCCGGTTCATCCGATAACCTGCTGGGCGTATTGCATGTGCGCCGGGTACTGCACGCCTTGACCGGCGAGGAGCTGGATCCTGAAACCTTGAAGGAGAACCTGGAAGAACCTTATTTCGTCCCGGCGGGGACGCCTTTGTTTACCCAGTTGCGTAATTTTCAGAGCGGCCGCCGGCGTCTGGCGCTGGTGGTTGATGAATACGGTGAACTGCAGGGACTGGTGACGCTGGAAGACCTGCTGGAGGAGATGGTGGGCGAGTTCACCACACAGGCGCCGTCGGATACGGGTTATTTAAGGCGTGACGAAGATGGCAGTTGGCTGGCCGAAGGCACGGTGCTGCTCCGTCACCTGAATCGCAAGCTGGGCCTGTCGTTGCCGCTGGATGGTCCGAAAACCCTGAATGGTCTGCTTCTGGAGCAGTTTGAGGATATTCCCGAAGTCGGGGTCAGCCTCAAACTGGGGGATGTCCCGGTAGAAATCGTGCAAACGCAGGACCGTGCAGTGAAGATGGCGCGCATCTATCTGCCCGTCCCGGATGAGACTTCATCCGAAAACACCTCAATTTAGACGAAAAATCGCCGTTAAGGCCTGTGATTCCCCATCCGACGTCTTGTCGGCACAACGATGCGGGCGATAATCTGATGCTGAACTTGTCTGGAACCGAGCAATGGCTGCTGTGACAAACGAAATCAATTTAACCGGGCTGGCACGTGCCATGGTTAACAATGGCTGGCTTTCCGAGGATGAAGCCGGGAGCATATGGAAGCGCGCCGGTCAGTCTGGTGATTCATTCGTAAGCGAACTCATCAAGGGCAAGCGTTTCAAGGCGGGCCAGATCGCCGAGTTTGCAGCCACTTCCTTCGGATTTCCCTATCTGGACCTGAATGCCATGGATGTGGACAGCCTGCCACAAGGGCTGCTCGACACCAAACTGGTGCAAAAACGGCGCGTGGTCGCGCTTTACCAGCGTGGCAACAAGTTGTATGTGGCGACCTCCGACCCCACCCATATGCAGGCGCTGGATGAGGTGAAATTCCAGACCGGGCAGACAATCGAACCGGTCGTGGTGGATGACGACAAGCTTGGCAAGCTGATCGACAAGGCCGGTGAGGCAGATAACAACACGATGGCCGTGTTGAATGCAGAAGACCTCAATCTTGATTTTGCCGATGAGGAAAGCACGGCAGCGCAGCAGGACACGGGTGGCATCGAAATTGACGATGCGCCGGTGGTGCGTTACCTGCAGAAGATCATGCTGGACGCGATCAATCAGGGCGCATCGGATATCCACCTCGAGCCCTATGAAAAGTATTACCGTATTCGTTATCGCCGTGACGGTATTCTGGCCGAAGTCGCACAACCGCCGATGGCGATCAAGGACAAGGTCGCCTCGCGCATCAAGGTGCTGTCGCGGCTGGATATTTCGGAAAAGCGCGTACCACAGGACGGCCGCATGAAGATGGTGCTGTCGAAAAACCGCGCCATCGATTTTCGGGTCAGCACACTGCCTACCCTGTATGGCGAAAAAATCGTCATGCGTATTCTCGACCCCACCAGTGCACAGCTGGGGATTGAGGCCCTGGGTTACGAGCCGTTCCAGAAAGAACTGCTATTGAACGCGGTGCAGCGCCCTTACGGCATGGTGCTGGTGACGGGTCCAACCGGTTCCGGTAAAACCGTGTCGCTCTATACCTGCCTGAATATTCTCAACAAGCCGGACGTCAACATTTCCACGGCAGAAGACCCGGCAGAAATCCAGTTGCCTGGCATCAACCAGGTCAACGTCAACGACAAGGCGGGCCTGACCTTCTCTGCGGCGCTGAAGTCCTTTCTGCGGCAGGATCCCGACGTCATCATGGTTGGTGAGATTCGTGACCTGGAAACCGCCGATATCGCCATCAAGGCCGCGCAAACCGGCCACATGGTGATGTCGACGCTGCACACCAATGACGCGCCCGGCACCTTGACCCGCCTGCTCAACATGGGTGTGGCGCCTTTCAACGTGGCGTCCTCGGTGATTCTGATTACCGCCCAGCGGCTGGGCCGGAAGCTGTGCAATTGCAAACAGCCGGCCGATATTCCCGATGAGGCGCTGCTGGCTGCAGGTTTTACTGCGGAGCAGCTGGATGGAACCTGGAAACCATATAAGCCGGTAGGGTGCGATATTTGTGGCGGTACCGGCTACAAGGGCCGGGTGGGCATTTATCAGGTGATGCCGATCACCGATGCCATGGTCCGCATCATCCTCAAGGGCGGGAACGAGTCGGATATTTCCGACCAGGCGAAACTTGAGGGCGTGCTCGACTTGCGTCAGGCTGGTTTGTTGAAAGTGAAATCCGGACTCACCTCGCTGGAAGAGGTTGAGGCCGTTACCAATCTCTAAGGAATCACCTTTATGGCTACAGCGGCAAAGGCAGTCAAGGACGCCACCTTTCTCTGGGAAGGAATGGACAAGCGCGGCAAGAAGGTCAAAGGCCAGTTGCAGGCTGGCGGCGAGTCCATGGCCAACGTCCAGCTGCGCAAGCAGGGTATTACTGTCACCAAGCTTAAGAAGCAGAGCACTTTGTTCAGCGGCAGCAAGCGTGTTACCGACAAGGACATCACGCTCTTCACCCGGCAACTGGCAACGATGATGAAGGCCGGCGTGCCGCTGTTGCAGTCGTTCGATATCGTCGGCCGCGGACATTCCAATCCTTCGGTGCAGCGTCTGCTGGCAGAGATCAAGGCGGACATTGAAAAAGGCAGCAGCCTCACCCAGTCCTTTGGCAAGCATCCCCTGTATTTTGATGCGCTGTTCTGCAACCTGGTGGGGGCCGGTGAATCGGCCGGTATTCTCGAAGAAGTCCTCGATCGTCTGGCGGTCTACAAGGAAAAAATTCTCGCCATCAAGAGCAAGATCAAATCGGCACTGTTCTACCCCATTTCCATTATCGTGGTGGCATTTGTCATCACTGCGGTGATCATGATTTTTGTGATTCCGGCATTCAAGGATTTGTTCAGCAGTTTTGGTGCGGATTTGCCGGGACCAACCCTGGTGGTGATGGCAATTTCAGAATTTTTTGTGCAGTGGTGGTGGGCGATTTTTGGAGGCATTGGTGGGGGCATCTATGCTTTGCTTCAGGCATGGAAACGCTCACGCAAAGTGCAGATGTTCATGGACCGCGTCATGCTGAAGTTGCCGATTTTTGGTGAGGTAATTGAAAAGGCGACCATTGCACGCTGGACACGCACCTTGTCCACCATGTTCGCTGCCGGCGTACCCTTGGTCGAGGCCCTTGAGTCGGTGGGCGGTGCCTCGGGTAATCAGGTATTCGTCGAAGCGACCAACAAAATCCGGAGTGAGGTATCGACCGGTACGGCACTGACCGTGGCGATGCAGAATACGGGACGTTTCCCCAATATGGTGTTGCAGATGGCTGCGATCGGTGAAGAGTCAGGCTCGCTCGACGCCATGCTGGGCAAGGTGGCTGATTTTTACGAGGCCGAGGTGGACGATGCTGTTGCAGCCCTGTCCAGCCTGATGGAGCCGATCATCATGGCAGTGCTGGGCGTCCTGATTGGTGGCATGGTGATCGCCATGTACCTGCCGATCTTCAAGATGGGCTCGGTCGTTTGATGGAACTGCTGCACACCGAACCAGCCCTTTTCACAGGGCTGGTTTTTTTATTCAGCCTGCTGATCGGCAGCTTTCTCAATGTGGTCATCCATCGTTTGCCCAAGATGATGGAGGCTGAATGGCATGTGCAATGCGCCGAACTGCGGGGCGAGGCTGTTGCCGAGACTCCAGCTTATAACCTGTGGTTGCCGCGCTCGGCTTGCCCGCAGTGCGGGCATCAGATCACGGCACTGGAAAATATCCCGTTGCTATCGTGGCTGTTTCTGCGCGGCCGCTGCTCGGCTTGCCGCACCCTCATCAGCGCACGCTATCCCCTGGTTGAACTGCTTGTCGCCATGTTGTCGGCGGCGGTCGCCTGGAAGTGGGACATCAGCATGCAAACCCTGGGTGCGTTGTTGCTGGTGTGGATGCTGGTCGTGCTGGCTTTCATCGATCTCGACACCACCTTGCTTCCCGACAGCCTGACCTTGCCGCTGGTGTGGCTGGGCTTGCTGTTCAATATGAATGGGTTCCTTGTTCCCCTGGCCGATGCCGTCATTGGCGCGATGGCCGGCTACCTGATTCTCTGGTCGGTGTACTGGTTGTTCAAGCTGGCTACCGGCAAGGAAGGCATGGGCTACGGTGACTTCAAACTGCTGGCGGCCATTGGCGCATGGCTTGGATGGCAGATGCTGCCTGTCACGTTGTTGCTGTCTTCTGTCGTGGGTGCACTGGTTGGCATTGCAATGATAGTACTGGTCAAACATGACCGGCGCGTGCCGATTCCCTTTGGCCCCTATCTGGCGGGCGGCGGATTGGTGGCGCTGTTCTTCGGCGCGGATTTGACGCAGGCCTACCTCGGACAATTCTGATGTTCACGGTCGGGCTCACCGGCGGTATCGGTTCGGGGAAGTCGACTGTCGCCGACCTGTTTGCCGAGCTGGGCGTGCCCGTGATCGATACCGATGTGATTGCGCGAGAACTGACCGTTCCTGGCAGTGCTGCGCTCGCAGCGATTCATTCGGCTTTTGGGGACGCGGTGATCCTGCCTGACGGCAGTCTGGATCGCGCGGCTTTGCGGCGGATTGTGTTTGCCGATGCCGATGCCCGGCGTCGGCTTGAAGGCATTCTTCATCCACGCATCCGGCAGGCGGTCGAGCAGGTACGCGCCGGGCTGAGTGCGCCCTACATTTTGCTCGTCATTCCCTTGCTGGCGGAAACCGGCGGCTACCGTGATCTGCTGGATCGTGTGCTGGTGGTTGATTGCCCGGATGAGCTGCAGATAACGCGGGTTGTCGCGCGAAACGGGCTTGCGCGTGATGAGGTTTTGCCTATTCTTGCGGTTCAGGCCCGTCGTTCCGAGCGGCTTGCAATTGCCGACGACGTCATCGTCAACACCCTTGCGCGCGAGGCCTTGCGTGCCGAGGTGGTAGCATTGAATCAGCGATATTTGATGCTGTCTCACACGGAGTTGCCTTGATTTTCAATCTGGATCAGCGACAATCGAACGATTCAAACCCAAGCGTTGCGGCGTGATCCACTACGAATATCCCCTGAGCGAACGCATTCGCACCCTGTTGCGGCTGGAAGACTTGTTCGACCGGTTCGATGCCTATGCCGTGTTGCCGACGCCACACGCACATCATGCTGCGCTTCAGACCTTGTTCGAAATGGCGGAAGTGGCTGCGCGTGCCGATCTCAAGTCTGATCTGTTACAGGAGCTGGACCGTCAAAAGAACGTGCTGGTCGCGCTGCGGGGCAATCCCCATGTGCAGGACACGACGCTAGAGCAGGTGCTGGTGGCGATCGAGACTGCGCATCGTGGGTTGTATCAACTGCCCGGGAAAGTCGGGCAGCACCTGCGCGACGACGACTGGCTGATGGCGATCAAGCAGCGCGCAGCCATCCCCGGCGGCATGTGTGAATTCGACCTGCCGTCTTATCACTACTGGTTGCATCTGGATGCGGAAGAACGGACCCGGCAACTGCAATTCTGGCTGGCGCCGTTTTCATCCATTCGTGCGGGAGTCGATATCGTGCTCGGCTTGTTGCGCGATAGCGGACGGTCCGAATTGCAGCATGTGGACAACGGCAGCTACCAACGCATGCTGGAATCGCGTAACCCGCTCCTGATCCGCGTCACCCTGGTCGACAGCCTGCCTTGTGTGCCTGAAATATCGGCCAACAAATACATGCTGAATATTCGCTTTGTTCATGTCGGCACCAGTCAGGCGCGCACCTGTACCGAGCAGCCCATCGACTTTGACCTGACTTTTTGCACCTTATGAAGCCTGCCAGCAAGCCTGCCGTAGTGGCCTGTCCGATATGTAATGCAGCGGTGAGCTGGGTCGCGGAAAATCGCTGGAAACCATTTTGCAGCGAGCGCTGCAAAATGATCGATCTGGGACAGTGGGCCACCGAGTCATACCGGGTGCCGGCCGAGGAACAGGAACCCGAAGACGAGCCCCTGCAGTGATGGCCGCTTTCTGAAAAATCGGTTCTATCCGCGAAGGGCGCGAAGAGATTCCCTGAATGCAGGATGCTTCATGGTTTTCCCCTTCGCGGGTCTTCGCGTCCTTCGCGGATAATGCCTTTCAGGCAGTTTTCTTGTAGGTCTTGACTCCGGATTCCGTGCCGAGCAGCAGCACGTCCGCGCCACGCCGCGCAAACAAGCCATTGGTCACTACCCCGACGATGTGATTGATTGCCGTTTCCAGCGACACCGGATCGACGATCGACATGCCGTGCACATCAAGGATGATATTGCCGTTGTCGGTGGTGAAGCCTTCACGCAGCCGCGGTTGGCCGCCGAGCTTCACCAGTTCGCGTGCCACGTAGGAACGCGCCATCGGGATCACCTCGACCGGCAGGGGGAATTGTCCGAGCACGCCGACCAGTTTGCTTTCGTCCGCGATACAGATGAACTGCTTGCTGCACGCCGCCACGATTTTTTCGCGGGTCAGCGCGCCGCCTCCGCCCTTGATCATGGCGAAGTGCTCGGTGATTTCATCCGCGCCATCGACGTAGATTTCGAGTTCGCCCACACTGTTCAGGTCCAGCACCTGGATGCCGTGGCTTTTCAGGCGGGTTGCGGTGGCTTCCGAACTGGCCACTGCGCCATCGATGCGGCCTTTGACTTCGGCCAGCGCATCGATGAAATAGTTGGCGGTCGAGCCCGTGCCTACCCCGATGATGCCGCCACGGGCATAATCCACCGCAGCACGTGCCACGGCTTGTTTCATTTCGTCTTGAGTCATGATCTTTTCGTCGTTTTCGTAGCAGCCCGCTAAGATAGCGGCATCGCCCCTTTTTATCAAACCTTGCTGCCTTTGCCATGAGCCAACCTGACGATTACCTTGAACGCATCCTCACCTCGAGCGTCTACGATGTGGCGGTTGAGTCGCCGCTGGACGTGGCCCACAATCTGTCGCGGCGTTTCAATAACCAGATTCTGCTCAAGCGCGAAGACCTGCAGCCGGTGTTCTCATTCAAGTGCCGCGGCGCCTACAACAAGATGGCCAAGCTGACCGCCGCCCAGCTGGCGCGTGGCGTAGTCGCGGCATCAGCCGGGAATCACGCGCAAGGTGTGGCGCTGGCTGCGCAAAAGCTGGGCGTGACCGCCACCATCGTGATGCCGGCCACCACCCCCCGCATCAAGTTCGAAGCCGTTGCGGCACGTGGCTCGCAAGTCATCCTGCATGGCGACAACTACGACGAGGCCTGCGCGCATGCCACCCAGCTGGCCAAAAAAACGAAAGCAACCTTTGTCCATCCCTACGATGACCCGGATGTGATCGCCGGCCAGGGCACCGTGGCGATGGAGTTGCTGCGCCAGCATCCCGGCCCGATCCATTCGATCTACATACCCGTTGGCGGCGGCGGCCTGATCGCCGGCATGGCGGCGTACATCAAGCGGCTGCGGCCGGAAATCAGGATTATAGGTGTCGAGCCGGAAGATGCCGACGCCATGGCGCGTTCGTTGAAGCAGGGTGAACGCGTCACCTTGGAGCGTGTGGGCATTTTTGCGGATGGCGTGGCGGTGAAAACGGTTGGTAAGGAAACCTTCCGGCTGGCGCAGCTGTATGTCGACAAGATCATTCGTGTCAACAACGATGCTATCTGCGCAGCGATCAAGGACGTGTTCGAAGATACGCGCTCCATTCTGGAACCTGCGGGTGCCTTGTCTGTTGCAGGTTTGAAGTCGGCCATCGCCAGCGGGAAGCTGAAAGGAAAAACCCTGGTCGCGGTCGCGTCCGGGGCCAACATGAATTTCGACCGCTTGCGCTACATTGCCGAGCGCGCGGAACTGGGTGAAAAGCGTGAGGCCGTCCTGGCGGTCACCATCCCGGAAACGCCCGGCAGTTTCAAAACCTTTTGCGGTTTGCTGGGCGCGCGCAATATCACCGAATTCAACTACCGTTACTCCGACCCCAAGACGGCACGCGTATTTGTAGGGCTGTCGGTCCCGGGTGCCGATGAGGGCTCGCGTGTGGTTGAACTGTTGCAGCGCCATGGTCTGGAAGCCGTCGATCTCACCGACAACGAAATGGCCAAGCTGCACGTTCGCCATCTGGTTGGAGGACGCGCCCCCGAGGCGGTAAACGAAGTGTTGTACCGGTTCGAGTTCCCCGAGCGACCGGGGGCCCTGATGCAGTTTCTGCAAAGCATGAGCCGTGGCTGGAACATCAGCCTGTTCCACTACCGTAACCATGGTGCTGATTTTGGCCGGGTGCTGGTGGGCATTCAGGTACCGGAAAAGGAAAAGCCCCGCTTCCAGGCATTTCTGGAGGGGCTCGGTTATCGTTACTGGGACGAGTCCAATAATCCTGCCTATCAGCTGTTTCTGGCCTGAGATATTGCCGGCGCACTGATTTTAAGTGCGGAAGGCTAAAGCGGCCGAATCAATTGGTTGCGCGGCTGTGTTTTTGCCCGGGTACCCGTGATTGGGCCGCATGTTACCCTCGCACCATGCCTCGAATAATCGGACTTTTTCTGTTGGGAATGCTGGCTGCGGCCTCCGTTTGGGCGGCGCCAGGCGACTCGGCCGTGCAGCAGGCACGTCAGGCATTTGTAGAACGCAAACTGGCGAATCTGGAGCGGGCAGCTCGCGATGTGCCTGCAGATCATGTGTTGCTTCCCTATGTCGAATATTGGCGCCTGATGCTGGACGGCCGCAATGATGACGCACGCGTCGCGGACTATCTGGCGCGTTACCCCGGTAGCCGTCTGGCAGAGACGCTGCGCGCCGACTGGCTGAAGTCATTGGGGGCGCGTGAGGCCTGGCCACGCTATCTGGCCGAGTACTATCGCCTGGCCAAGCCTGATACCGCGCATCAGTGCTATGCCTACCGCGCGGAATGGGTGCAAGACAATCGCACCCATCAACGCGAGGCTATTGCCTTGTGGTTTACCGGTCGTGACATGCCGTCGGCGTGCACACCGTTATTCGCAACGCTGATAGACGCGAAGCTGATCGGCCAGGAAGATGGCTGGCGGCGCATTCGACTGGCACTGGATGCCGACAACCCCAATGTGGCCAAAGTGGTGGCAAATAGCCTGCCTGATGTACAACCCCTGGATGGCGCCCTGCTCGAGCGGGCCAATCGCGACCCGGCACGGCTATTGAATACCGGCAATCTGAATTTGAATACGCGTGGCAATATCGAGATCGCATTGTACGCACTGGATCAACTGGCCAAGCGCAACTCCAGCGAGGCCGGGCTGGCCCTGCGCAAGCGTTTGCCGGACCTTGCTCCGGCTGACGCGAGCGCGGCCTGGGCCCGTCTCGCCACGCGTGCGGCGCGCCGCCATGAAAGCGTGGCACAGAACTGGTTTCAGTTGGCAGGCATGATGGCGGTGAACGATTCTCAGCGCGAGTGGTGGGTGCGCACCGCGCTGCGCGCGGGAGACTGGTCAACCGTACGGCAGGTGATCGACAGCATGGGTGAATCCAGTCGCGCCTTGCCTGAGTGGCGCTATTGGCGCGCGCGCGCCATTCAGGCAGGCGGGCAGCGCCTGGCGGCCAATAGCATTTTTCTGGCCTTGTCGCGTGAGCATCATTACTACGGCCAGTTGGCGCAAGAGGAACTGGGCCCCGTGATGCAGTCGGTCGTCAACATCAAAATGGGCGGGGATGACGTGGTGGCGATTTCGCAGAATCCCGGAATAGCCCGCGCAATTGCCTTGCAGGAGATGGGTTTGCGCAACGATGCCAGCCAGGAATGGACGTGGTCGATACGCGAATTTACCGATGGGCAATTGCTTGCGGCGGCCGAACTGGCGCGTCGCATGGAATGGTATGACCGCGCCATCAGCACGGCAGAGCGAACGCGCGACCTGCACGATTTCGAACTGCGCTTTGTGGCACCGTATCGGGAGTTGGCCCAGCAGGCCGCGCGCGAAAACGGGATCGACGAAGCCTGGGTATTCGGACTGATGCGGCAGGAAAGCCGCTTCATCAATTTTGCACGTTCCGGTGTCGGCGCATCCGGGCTGATGCAGATCATGCCGGCCACGGCTCGCTGGATTGCCCGGCGCCTGGGCATCCGGAGGTTTGATCCAGGCGAGATGCAGGAGCCTGCCAGAAATATCCAGTTCGGTGCGTATTACCTGAAGTATGTGCAAACCAGCCTGGACGGTTCGCCCGTGCTGGCGACTGCAGCCTACAATGCGGGCCCTGGCCGGGCCCAGCGCTGGCGCGATACCCGGCCGATGGAGGCTGCGATATATATCGAGTCGATTCCATTCAGCGAAACGCGCGATTACGTCAAGAAAGTGATGAGTAATGCCATGTACT
>JAIOJU010000089.1 GCA_019911765.1 Thiobacillus sp. | reverse complement strand
CCTGCAGGTCGAGCAGATAGGTTTTGATAGCGGAAGTGTCGAATGCGGTGGCAGTCATCAGGGTCGAAGAATGGCTCCGGTAGCAAGATCGATCAGGGTGGAGGGCCGGCGACGCTGGCCAATATGCCCGTCGATGACCCGCACTCGCGTACCGAATATTCTGCGGCATTCCGCTGCGGTTTTGACGGGCATTCTGCCGCTTTTATTGGCGCTGGTGGAAACCAGTGCCATGCCCAGCGTGCGGCATAACCGGGCGGCGCCAGGGTGGGCGGTGACACGTATGGCAATGGTTGGGCGTCCACCGGTGAGGCGAGGTGAGCAGGCGGAGGATGCGGGAACCACCCAGGTGACCGGGCCAGGCCAGGTGCGCTTCATCTGCGCCAGCCTGGCCGCACTCAGCGGGCGGATAAAAGGCTGGAGTCGTTTGAAACAGTCGGCAATCAGCAACAGGCCTTTGGCCGCGCTACGGCCTTTGAGCCGGATGAGCTGTTGCAATGCGCGTGGATTGCGCGGGTCGCACCCCAGGCCGTAGCACGATTCGGTCGGATAGGCGATGATGCCGCCCCGTTTCAGATAGGTGACGAGACGCGTTGTTTGATCGGTGCCTTGCGCACCGGAATCATTTTTTCCGGTCAAGGGCGCGCCAGCCAATATCGCGACGGTATTGCATGCCGTCGAAATTGATGCTGGCGATCGCGTCGTAGGCGCGTTTTTGAGCCATGCGCACGCTGTCGCCTAGCGCCGTGACTGCCAGCACCCGCCCCCCGCTAACCACGGTCTGGCCGTTCTCCGTCAGGGTGCCTGCATGGAACACATGCAGGTCATCGGCAGTGGCAGTTGGGGGAATGTTGATGACCGCGCCCTTTTTTGGCGTGTCGGGGTAGCCGGCGGCTGCGAGCACGACGGCGAGCGCCGTGCGGCGGTCCCATTCAATATCCACCTGGTCGAGCGTGCCATTGATGGCGGCCTCCACGATGGCGACGAAGTCGGACTTCAACCGCATCATGATCGGCTGGGTTTCCGGGTCGCCCATGCGGCAGTTGAATTCAAGCACTTTGGGAGCGCCGTCGGCACCGACCATGATGCCGGCGTATAAAAACCCGGTGAAGCGGATGCCGTCGGCAGCCATGCCTTCCACCGTGGGGGTGATGACTTCACGCATGATGCGCGCATGCAGTTCGGGCGTGACCACGGGGGCGGGTGAATAGGCACCCATGCCACCGGTATTGGGTCCCTGGTCGCCATCCTGCAGGCGTTTGTGATCCTGACTTGAAGCCAGTGGCAGCACGTGTTCTCCATCAACCATGACGATGAAGCTGGCTTCCTCGCCGAGCAGGCACTCCTCGATCACCACGCGGTGTCCGGCTTCCCCCATGGTGTTGCCGGACAGCATCGCATCCACTGCCGCATGTGCCTCATCAGCCGTGGCCGCAACAACCACACCCTTGCCGGCCGCGAGGCCGTCGGCTTTCACCACGATGGGGGCGCCGTGATGATCGATGTACGCGTGGGCGGAGACGGCGTCGGTAAAGGTGCCAAAGGCAGCCGTCGGGATACCGTGGCGCGCCATGAACTGCTTGGCGAAATCCTTCGAGCTTTCGAGCTGGGCTGCCGCCTGGGTCGGACCGAAAATCTTCAGTCCGGCGCCGCGGAAGGTATCGACGATGCCGGTGGCCAGAGGCGCTTCCGGCCCCACCACGGTGAAAGCGATGTCGTCTTCACGGCGCACAAATTCGAGCAGTGCCGGAATCGACGTCAGCGGCACATTGACCAGACCGTCCTCGGTCGCCGTTCCGCCATTGCCGGGCGCAACCAATACCTGTGAAACGCGGGGAGACTGCGCAAGCTTCCACGCCAGTGCGTGTTCGCGTCCGCCAGAGCCGATAACAAGGATTTTCATGGAGGGAGTCGAGAGTGAAGAGTCGAGAGCGGTGAGTGGTGAATCGAGAGTGGCGAGTCGAGACGCGGGTTTTTACTCTCCACTTTCGACCCTCCGCCCTCGACTATTTTTTAATGCCTGAAATGCCGGGTGCCGGTAAACACCATGGCGATGCCGTGTTCGTTGGCGGCGGCGATGACTTCGTCGTCGCGCATCGAGCCGCCGGGCTGGATCACGGCCTTGATCCCGGCTGCCGCTGCCTGGTCGATGCCGTCGCGGAAGGGGAAGAAGGCATCGGAGGCCATGACCGAGCCGGGCACCGTCAGGCCGGCGTGTTCGGCCTTGATCGCGGCAATGCGCGCGGAGTTGATGCGGCTCGTCTGGCCAGCGCCGACGCCGACCGTCATGCGGTCCCTGGCGTAGACGATCGCATTGGATTTGACGAACTTGGCGACGCGCCAGGCAAACTGCAGGTCATCCATTTCCTGCGCGGTCGGGGTGCGCTGGGTCACCGTCTTGAGTTCGCCGTGCAGCAGCACGTCGGCGTCCTGGACCAGCAGGCCGCCGGCCACGCGCTTCATGTCCATTTGCGCGATCGCGCCCGACCATGCGCCGCATTCGAGCAGGCGCACGTTCTTCTTGGCAGCCACGGCGGCCACGGCTTCGGGACTGACTTCGGGCGCAATGATCACTTCGACGAACTGGCGCTCGACGATGGTCTGCGCGGTCTCGCCATCGAGGCGGCCGTTGAAGGCGATGATGCCGCCGAAGGCCGATTCGGGATCAGTCTGGTAGGCGCGGTTGTAGGCTTCCAGCAGGTTCGCGCCGTAGGCCACGCCGCAGGGGTTGGCGTGCTTGACGATGACGCAGGCGGGCGCTGTGTCGAACAGCTTGACGCATTCCAGCGCCGCGTCGGTGTCGGCGATGTTGTTGTAGGACAGTTCCTTGCCCTGCAGCTGGCGCGCGGTGGCGATGGTGCCGGCCGGGGCGTTGGCTTCAACGTAAAAAGCGCCGGCCTGATGCGGATTCTCGCCGTAGCGGCAGGTCTGCGCGCGGGCAAACTGCAGGGTGAGCTGTTCGCCGAAGGCTTCGCGTTCGCCGGCATCGTTCAGCGCGGTGAGGTAGTTGCTGATGTGGCCGTCATACTGCGCCGTGTGGGTGAAGGCTTTTTTCGCCAGGCCGAAGCGGGTGGCGTCGGTGAGTGCGTTGCCGTTGGCCTGCATTTCCGTCACCAGCGCCGGGTAATCGGCCGGGTCGGTGACGATGGCGACATGGCGGTAGTTCTTGGCCGACGAGCGCACCATGGCCGGGCCGCCGATGTCGATGTTCTCGATCGCGTCATCCAGCGTGTGCGGCTTGGAAACGGTGGCGACAAACGGATACAGGTTGACGCATACCAGATCGATATAGGGCATGCCATGCGCGGTCATGGTGGCGACGTGCTCGGGCAGGTCGCGCCGCGCCAGAATGCCGCCGTGCACTTTGGGATGCAGGGTTTTGACGCGGCCGTCGAGCATCTCGGGAAAACCGGTGTATTCGCTGACGTCGATGACCGTGAGGCCGGCATCGCGCAGCGCCTTGGCGGTGCCGCCGGTGGAGAGAAGCTCGACGCCTGCGGTGGCAAGCGCCCGGGCAAAATCGACAAGGCCGGTTTTATCCGACACGGAAAGCAGGGCACGCTGGATTTTCATGGGGTGTTCGTCAGGAAGGAATTAGTCGGTAAGGCCGTGTTCGCGCATTTTCTTGCGCAGGGTGTTGCGGTTGATGCCGAGCATGTCGGCTGCACGCGTCTGGTTGCCTTCGGCGCGGTCGAGAATATAGGACAGCAAGGGTTTTTCAACGGCACTCACCACCATGCTGTAGATCTCGTTCGGGGTTTCCCCGTCGAGATCCTTGAAATAGCGATTGAGCGACCGCCGCATACAGGCGGCAATCTCGTTTTCTTCCTTCATTGATTTCCCCTTAATGCCGCTCGTTATGCCGCGAGCCGTGTGGCGGGTGGCAAGTTCAGCTTGTTATTCGTTTCGTAGCACAGGCGGCTATCGGCACGCGCTGCCTGGGCAAAGTACTCGTTTACAACTGAAAGTTGTTCCGCCACCGAATCGAGCCGATTCATAGTGTGGCGGAATGCGCTGCTGCCGACCAGACCCCGTGTGTACCAGGAGATATGCTTGCGTGCCACCCGCACGCCCGTCATGTCGCCATAGAACGCGTACAGGTCGTGGATGTGTTCGAGCAACACGGCGTGGATTTCGGCCACTTCGGGTTGCGGCAGGTGTTCGCCGGTCGTCAGGAAATGATCGATTTCACGGAAAATCCATGGACGGCCTTGCGCCGCGCGGCCGATCATCACGGCATCGGCGCCGGTGTAATCCAGTACAAATTGGGCTTTTTCCGGCGTGGTGATGTCGCCATTGGCGATGACGGGAATGCGTGCCTCCGCCTTCACCGCGCGGATGGTGTCGTATTCCGCATCGCCGGTATAGGCGCAGGCACGGGTGCGGCCGTGCATGGCCAGCGCCTGCACCCCGGCATTTTCGGCAATCTTGAGTATGTTCAGCGCATTGCGGTGCTCGCGGTCCCAGCCGGTGCGGATTTTCAGCGTCACCGGCACTTCCGGCACCGCCTTCACCACAGCGTCGAGGATGCGTCCGACCAGTACTTCGTCCTGCAGCAGCGCCGACCCCGCCATAACGTTGCAGACTTTCTTGGCGGGGCAACCCATGTTGATGTCGATGATCTGTGCGCCGCGATCGACGTTGTGGCGCGCGGCTTCGGCCATCATCGCGGGGTCGGCGCCGGCGATCTGCACGCTGATCGGGTCGACCTCGCCTTCGTGGTTGGCGCGACGCGCGGTCTTGGCCGAGCCGTACAGCAGCGAGTTCGACGTCACCATCTCGGACACCGCCATGCCCGCGCCCAGCTTTTTGCAAAGCTGGCGGAAAGGCCGGTCCGTCACCCCGGCCATGGGGGCGACGACGAGGCGGTTTCTGAGAGTGTGGGTGCCGATACGCATAAGGAGACGCATTTTACCCGCGTCGCGAGCCTCGACCAAGTCAGTCAGACTTTACATTTCTTTATTCGAGCAAGCCTCTCTGGCATTTACTATAAATGACGCTGTACTTCATAAACGGACGAGGGAGAAGACATGAGTTTTGCAACTGAATTCAAGGAATTTGCGGTCAAGGGCAATGCCATGGACCTGGCGGTCGGGGTCATCATTGGCGCGGCCTTTGGCAAGATCGTGGACTCCATCGTCAAGGATCTGATCATGCCGGTCGTGGGCGCGGTCTTTGGCGGCTTCGATTTTTCCAATTTATACATTGCGCTGGACACGGTTCCGGAGGGGGTCGCGGCGACGCTGGATGCGGTGAAAGAAGCGGGCGTGCCGGTGCTGGCCTACGGCAATTTCGTGACCATTCTGATCAACTTCATCATTCTGGCCTTCATCGTCTTCATGCTGGTCAGGCAGATCAACCGTCTGAAAAAGGAAACGCCACCGGCGCCGGCTGAACCCGCACCGACTCCGGAAGACGTGGTGTTGTTGCGCGAGATTCGGGACAGCCTGAAAAAATAATCAGGCAAGCCAGACAAAACGGGCGCTGCGGCGCCCGTTTTGTCTGGCGCTCGCGATGGGGTCAGTGGGCGGCTTCCCAGTTGCTTCCCACGCCCACGCCCACCCGCAACGGCACCTTGAGTTCGGCGACGTTGCACATCAGTCCGGGCAGCTCGGCGCGCACGCGGTCGAGTTCGGCTTCGGGCACTTCGAGGATCAGTTCGTCGTGCACCTGCAGCAACAGGCGGCTCCCCAGTTTTTCCCGGTCGAGCCAGCCCTGCACCGCGATCATCGCCAGCTTGATCAGGTCGGCCGCGGTACCCTGCATCGGCGCGTTGATAGCCGCGCGCTCGGCGCCCTGGCGGCGCTGCGGATTCTTGGCGTTGATTTCCGGCAGGTAGAGGCGGCGGCCGAACACAGTCTCAACATAGCCCTGCCTGCGCGCGGTTTCGCGGGTGCGTTGCATGTAGTCGGCCACGCCGGGGTAGCGCGCAAAGTAGCGGTCGATGTAGGCCTGCGCTGCGGCGCGGTCGAGATTGAGCTGACCCGCCAGGCCGAAGGCCGACATGCCATAGATCAGGCCGAAGTTGATGACCTTGGCCATGCGTCGCTGGTCGCTGATCACATCTTCCAGCGGCACGCCGAACACTTCGGCGGCGGTGGCGGTGTGGATGTCGAGATCGTTGGCAAACGCGTTGAGCAGGCCGGGGTCGTCCGACAGGTGCGCCATGATGCGCAACTCGATCTGCGAATAGTCGGCTGACACCAGTACGTGGCCCGACGGGGCGATGAAGGCCTCGCGAATGCGGCGACCTTCGGCGGTGCGCGCCGGAATGTTCTGCAGGTTGGGGTCGGAACTCGCCAGCCGTCCGGTAACGGCCGTGGCCTGCGAATAACTGGTGTGCACGCGGCCGGTTTTCGGGTGGATCATCTGCGGCAGCTTGTCAGTGTAGGTCGACTTCAGCTTGGCCATGCCGCGGTAGTCGAGGATCGCCCGTGCGATAGGGTGGTCGAGCGCCAGTTGTTCCAGCGTGTCCTCATCGGTGGACGGCGCGCCGCCGGGGGTTTTCTTGACGACCGGCAGGCCTTTCTGGGTGAACAGAATGTCGCCGATCTGCTTGGGCGAACTCATGTTGAACGGCTGGCCGGCTTCCTGGTAGGCGCGCTGTTCCAGTTCCAGCATCTTCTTGCCGAGTTCGCCACTTTGTATCGCGAGCAGATTGCGGTCGAGCAGGATGCCGGTGCGTTCCATGCGGAACAGGATGGCCGCGACCGGCAGTTCGATCTGGCGATAGACGAATTCGAGCTTGTCCGACGCCGCGATTTGCGGCGCCAGCGCATCGCGCACCCGCAGCGTGACATCGGCATCCTCAGCCGCGTATTCGCTGGCGCGCTCGATCGCCACCTGCTCGAAGCCGATGCGCGAGGCGCCCTTGCCCGTGACATCGTCGTAGCTGATCGTCGCCAGCCCGACATGGCGCGTGGTCAGGCTGCCGAGTTCGTGCGACTGGTGCGCTTCCAGAACATAGGACTGCAACAGCGTGTCGTCGAGTACACCGCTGTGTCCGATTCCACCCAGCGTGATGCCGTAGTTGGCAAAAATGTGGCGGTCGTATTTGAGGTGCTGGCCGATGATCTTGGGCGTGCTGTTTTCCAGCAGCGGCTTGAGCCTGTCCAGCGTGGCATCACGGTCGAGTTGCTCAGGCGCGCCGGCGTAGTGATGCGCCAGCGGCAGGTAGGCGGCCACACCAGCCTCGGTCGCGAACGAGATGCCCACCAGTTCGGCCTGCATCGCATTGAGCCCGGTGGTTTCGGTGTCGAGCGCATAGGCGGGTGCGGCTTCGAGCCGGGCAATCCAGGCGTCGAGCGCGGCCTCGGTCAGAATGGTCTCGTAATGCGCGCGATGGTCGCCGCTGTCGTCCTGTTCCGGGGTGGCCGGATCTGCGGTGGCGGCAGCATCCAGCTCGCGCAGCCAGGTGCGAAACGCGTAACGCTCGAACAGCGGACGCAACGTGTCCAGGTCACGTGGCTGCAGCGTCAGTGAGTCGAGTTCGAACGGCAGTTCGCAATCGGTCTTGATCGTGATCAGCGTGCGGGCCTGCGGCAGCCAGTCCAGCGCCGCGCGCAGGTTGTCGCCGACCACGCCCTTGATCGCATCGGCGTGCGCGACCAGGTTGTCGAGCGAATCGTATTCGGTCAGCCATTTCACCGCGGTTTTGGGGCCGCACTTGGCTACGCCAGGCACGTTGTCCACGGTATCGCCGATCAGGGTCAGGTAATCGATGATGCGATTGGGCGGCACGCCGAATTTGGCGGTGACACCCGCTTCGTCGAGCGTTTCGTCGCTCATGGTGTTGACCAGCGTGACGTGGTCGTTGACCAGTTGCGCCATATCCTTGTCGCCAGTGGAGACGATGCTGCGGATGTTCTGTTTCGCCGCTTCCACCACCAGGGTGCCGATCACGTCATCAGCCTCGACGCCGTCGATCACGATCAGCGGCCAGCCTTCGGCACGGATGGCTTCATGCAGCGGCCCGATCTGGCTGCGCAGGTCGTCGGGCATCGGCGGGCGGTGCGCCTTGTACTCGGGATAGAGGTCGTCGCGGAATGTTTTGCCCTTCGCGTCGAACACGCAGGCGATATAATCGGCCGCGTGGTCACGGCGCAGCTTGTGCAGCATCGACAGCACGCCCTTGATCGCGTTGGTCGGCTCACCCGCCGGATTGCGCAAATCAGGCAGCGCATGAAACGCGCGATACAGATAGGACGAACCATCCACCAAGAGCAGGGTCTTTTGGGGCTGGCTTACACTGGCTTGACTTAAACTCGGCTGGTTCAATTTAGAGGCACTCACGAGGCGCATACGATGCACTTGGATAAATTACCGATCAGCGCCGACCCGGAGCGTACCGCCGAGATCAATTATTCGGCGCGCGAGTCGTGGCGGATGCTGGGGATTATGGCAGAGTTCGTCGAGGCCACCGAGCGGCTGGCGTCCATCCGGCCGGCCGTGTCGATCTTCGGCAGTGCACGCACTCCTGCCGACCACGCCTATTACATGCTGACCGAGGAGATCGCGCGCAAGCTGTCCGATGCGGGCTTTTCGGTGATTTCCGGCGGCGGCCCCGGCATCATGGAAGCCGCCAACAAGGGCGCGTATTTCGGCAAGTCCCCCAGCGTCGGCTTGAACATCCAGTTGCCGCACGAGCAAAGCGGCAATGCCTATCAGGACATCAGCCAGACGTTCCAGCACTTTTTTGCGCGCAAGGTCATGTTCGTCAAGTTCGCGGCGGCCTATGTCGTCATGCCGGGCGGGTTTGGCACGATGGATGAATTGTTCGAGGCGCTGACCCTGGTGCAGACCGGGAAAATTGCACATATCCCGATCATCCTGGTCGGTTCAAAATTCTGGGCAGGCCTGGCGGATTGGGTGAAAAATACACTGACAGGCGAAGGCATGATCTCGCCCGACGATATCAACCTGATACAGATCATCGATACGCCCCAGGAAGTGGTCGATGCGATTTTCAGCCATTATGAAAAACGCGGGTTCATGCCTTCCATCGCCGAACGCGAAATCCAGCTCAGCCTGTAACCCCTGTCTTGAGGAACTTGTGATGCGTTATCTGATTTTGTTGTCGAGTTTGATGCTGAGTGGCGTGGCGGTTGCGGCCGCGCCCACCGATCGTCCGCCAGGACTCAAGCCGGTTCCCGATGGTGCGCCGAGCGCCAGCGATGCGCCGCCCGTGACGATCACACCGAGCAATCAGGGCCGGGTGATCGAATACCGTTCGCACGGCAAACTGTACATGCTGAAAGTCATCCCCAAGGTGGGCAAGCCGTATTACCTCATCGATCAGAAAGGCGATGGCCAGTTTGCACGGCAGGACAGCCTCGATTCCGGAATGCGGCCACCGATGTGGGTGGTGAAGGAGTTCTAGGGAAACACTGATTTATTCGCGACTCGTCATTCCGGCGAAGGCCGGAATCCAGTTAAATCAAGGTGCTGGACCCCGGCTTTCGCCGGGGTGACGAATAAATCAGCGTTTTCCTGGTTCCGGTTCGCTTTGAATTGCGGATGCCAGCCAGCCTTCGCGCCCCCGCTTAAAATGCGCACCGGAATATCTCCCGGTGTCGGTTAAAATCCGGCGCATGAATACGGCATCCAACCAAGACATCCCGCGCAAGGTCGCGGCCAGCCAGGGCTTTCAATGGGTGGTCGCCGGCTTTCGCCTGTATCGCAAAAATCCTTTGTTGCTCTCCGCCGCGTTCGGCGTGCTGTTCGGCGTGGTGATGGCGCTCGGCCTGATCCCCGTGGTGGGCGGCTCCTTGTCGGAACTGGCTTCGCCGCTGATGGTGGCCGGATTCATGGCGGCGTATCGTGCGCTGGACAACGGCGACGAACTTGAGTTGCCGCAGTTCATGTCCGGCCTGCAGGGCCCCGCGATTCCCTTGATGACGGTAGGGGCGGTGCAATTGCTCGGCGCGCTGCTGATCGGGCAGATCATGGTCAGCATGGGGTTTGATCCTCAGGCCGTGATGGACATCGCCAAAAACCCCAAAGCCACGCCCGCCGAAATGCAGGCCGTGCTCAACCAGGCCATGCCAGCGGTGCTCACCGGCCTGGCACTGTTTACGCCGCTGATCATGGCCACCTGGTTTGCGCCTGCGCTGATTCTGTTCGGGGGCGCGCGCCCGGCGACCGCATTGGGCGTGAGCTTGCGCGCCGTCGCCAGGAACTGGCCCGCAATGATGATGAATGGCCTGACGCTGGGCCTGCTGCTGTTTTTCGCTGCGCTGGTGCCGATGCTGCTCGGACTGCTGGTCGCGATGCCGGTGCTGTTCGGCTCGCTCTATGCCTCGTATCAGGCGATTTTTGCGGTGTGGGCGGAAGACGGACCGACTGCCGATAACGTGGTTCAGCTGAACGCAGACGATCGTTAAGCCGCTGACAAATTCGCGTAAGCCAGCGCCAGCCATTTGGTGCCGGATTCGCGAAACTTCACCTGTACGCGGGCATCGCTGCCGCGTCCCTCGAAATCGATGATGATGCCGGTGCCAAACTTGGCATGGGCGACGCTCTGCCCGACCTTGTAGCCGGTATCGTTGCCCAGCGGCGAGGGATTGCGAGGCGCACTGCAGGAGGCCGGTGTCTGGTACGCGCTGGAGGCGTAGCTGGGTTCGGGGCGGCGGTTGAGGTTCAGTAAAACCTGCTCGGGCAGTTCGTCCAGAAAACGCGAAGGCATGTTGTAGCGGATCTGGCCGTGCAGCATCCGCGACTGTGTGTGCGACAGATAGAGGCGTCGGCGCGCACGGGTGATCGCCACATACATCAGGCGACGCTCTTCCTCCAGGCCGTTTTCCTCATTCGCGCTTTGCTCGTGCGGGAACAGGCCTTCTTCCAGTCCGGTGATGAACACGGCGTGAAACTCCAGCCCCTTGGCGGCGTGCACGGTCATCAGTTGCAGCGCATCCTGACCGGCGATGGCCTGGTGCTCGCCCGCTTCCAGAGCGGCGTGGGCGAGAAAGACATTGAGTGCGTGGAAAGACGCCGATTCATCGGCGGGCATGTCACCCTCTATCGGATCATGCACGCCTGCTTCCGTCTCGTCGGCAAACAGGGTGGCGGCGTTGATCAATTCGTTGAGGTTTTCCAGGCGGTCGGCGCCGTCCTTGTCGGCGCGGTAATAGTCTGCCAAGCCGCTGGCCTCGATCACATGGTCGATCACCTCGGGCAAGGGCAGGTCACACGTGGCCTGCTTGATGTCCTCGACCAGCCGGGCAAACCCGGCCACCTTGCCGCCACCGGTGCAAGCGGCCTGCCACAGGCTGGCGCCGGAACGCGCGGCGCTGTCGGCGAGTTGTTCCAGCGTGCGGGCACCGATGCCGCGGGCGGGGAAATTCACTACCCGCAAAAACGCGCCGTCGTCTTCCGGGTTGGTCAGCAGGCGCAGGTAGGCGAGGGCGTGCTTGATTTCCTGGCGTTCGAAAAAGCGCAGCCCACCGTAGACGCGATAGGGCACGTTGGCCGAGAACAGCGCGTGTTCCAGCACCCGCGACTGGGCGTTGGAGCGATACAGCAGTGCCATGTCGGACAGGTTGGTGCCTTCGCGGTTGAGCGCGCGTACTTCTTCCACCACGAAGCGGGCTTCTTCCTGGTCGGAATAGGCATCGAACACGCGAATCGGTTCGCCTTCGCCTTCGGCCGTCCACAGGTTCTTGCCGAGCCGGTGCGCGTTCTGCGAGATCAGGGTGTTGGCGGCGGTGAGGATGTGGCCGTGGCTGCGGTAGTTCTGCTCCAGCTTGATCACGTTGCCGTGCGCGAACTCGCGCTCGAACTCGGCCATGTTGGCGGTGTTGGCGCCACGAAAGGCGTAGATCGACTGGTCGTCGTCACCCACCGCGAACAGGGCGGTGTGCGGGCCGGCAAACTGCTTCAGCCAGCGGTATTGCAGGGTGTTGGTGTCCTGGAACTCATCGACCAGGATGTGCTTGAAGCGGTCACGGTAATGCTCGCGCAGCGGCTCGTTGCGAACCAGCAGTTCGTACGAGCGCAGCAACAGTTCGGGGAAGTCCGCCACGCCTTCGCGCTGGCATTGCGCATCGTAGGCTTCGAACAGCTCGGCCATCCGCATCGAGTATTCGTCGAAAGCCTCGGCATCGCGTGCACGCCGCCCGGCCTCCTTGTGGCCGTTGATGAACCACTGCACTTTCTTCGGCTCGAATTTCTCGGTATCGACGTTCATCGACTTCATCAGCCGCTTGATCGCCGACAGCTGATCCGAACTGTCGAGAATCTGGAAAGATTGCGGCAATCCGGCTTCACGGTAGTGCGTGCGCAGCAGCCGGTTGGCCAGACCGTGGAAAGTCCCCACCCACATGCCGCGTGTGTTGATCGGCAGCATCGCCGAGATGCGGGTGAGCATTTCCTTCGCGGCCTTGTTGGTAAAGGTCACCGCCAGCATGCCCAGCGGCGACACCTGGCTGTTCTGGATCAGCCACACCATGCGGGTGGTCAGCACCCGCGTCTTGCCCGAGCCGGCGCCTGCCAGAATCAGCGCGGATTCGTGCGGCAGCGTCACGGCGGCGCGTTGTTCGGGGTTGAGGCTTTCCAGCAGATGGGCAGACATACGGGGGTAAAATCGGGCGGTCAATCGTGAATTATAAAGGCCTCACCCATGGTAAAAATTCTGTTCTTCGGCGATCTGGTCGATACGCTTGGCATGGCGGCCGATGAAATCGAGCTGCCGCCCGATGTGACCGATGTGGCGCGGCTTTTGTTCACGCTGTCGCTGCGCGGGGAAATGTGGAAAAAAATGCTGCTTGGCAACCCCAAGCTCAACATCACCATCAACAAGCAGTTCGTGGAAAAAACCTCGCCGGTGAAGGATGGTGATGAGATTGCTCTGGTCGGGTTTTCTGCGGTTTGACTGGTGGAAATCGGCCAACTGCTGCCGTTGCATGTATCCCGAAAGCCAGCAACGGATCGGTCGCACACTCTGAAACTCCCGCATGCCCTGCATATTGTCGGCATTTCGCTAAGTTATTCTTAAGATTACGAGAGTAGTCTCTATACCTGAACAAATGCCCAGGGAATCCCCTGACTTATGACCTCTCTCAGCTTGCTGTTTTGGATTATTCTCGGCATCGCCTTGCAGGTAGGGTTGTTCTTGGGCATCAGCTTTTGGCAGCACTGGCAGTCCTACAGCCGGCTCAAGCACGGACAGCCCGAAGCAGATGAATCGATACCCGCAGTCAATCTGCCAAAGGCGGAAATGGCTGGCTGGTCAGGATTTCGCCCTTTCAAGGTTGCCCGACGCGCCATCGAAGACGCCGCAGGGCAAATCTGTTCTTTTTACCTGGAGCCCCAGGATAGGCAGGCGCTTCAGTCATACAAGCCCGGCCAGTTCCTGACCTTCCGGTTGGATGTTCCCAGGGCCGATGGCAGCGGCACCGAACAGATCACTCGCTGCTACTCTCTGTCGGATGCTCCCCAAACAGACTATTACCGCGTTTCGATCAAGCGGGTGCCCGCCCCGCCGAGGAGCGATCATCCCCCGGGTCGCTCCTCGAACTTCTTCCATGACCACATTCAGGTCGGTACGACACTTCAAGTTCGTGCCCCCTCGGGACATTTTTATCTCGAACCGGGCAGCAGCCCCATCATTCTGATTGCTGGCGGCATCGGTATCACGCCCATGCTCAGCATGCTCAACTGGTGCCAAGCGCATCAACCCGAGCGCGAAGTCTGGTTCTTCTATGGTGTGCGCAACAGCAAGGAAACCGCTTTTGCATCACAGCTGAGTGCAATCGCCGCGGCCAGACCCAACGTCCATCTGCGCTTGTGCTTCAGCGACCCACTGCCGGAAGATCAACCGGGCAAAGATTTCCATCACCACGGGCGAGTGGATGTGAATCTGTTCCGGATAGAATTGCCGCTGAAGCCATACCACTACTACATCTGTGGGCCCACGCCGATGATGGAAACCCTGGTGGCGGCGCTGGAGGACTGGGGCGTGCCCGATTCACATATCCACTTCGAAGCCTTCGGTCCCGCATCCATCAAGCGTCGCAAACCGGAGACCGCCGCTACCGAGGGTGCCATTGCAGCCCCTGCAAGCGACATCACGGTGACCTTCGCCAAATCGGGCAAACGGGCCCGGTGGTCACCGCAGTCGGGCAGCCTGCTGGAATTCGCTGAATCCCAGGGGATTGTCATCGACTCGGGCTGCCGCGCCGGGGGCTGTGGCACCTGCCAGACCACGATTCGGTCCGGCGAAGTGTCCTATCGGCAATCTCCGGATTATGATCCCGAACCTGGTACCTGCCTGATGTGCGTCTGTACGCCCAAGACCCACGTGACGCTGGAGGCCTGAATGACGACACCCGGCACAGCTTCACTCTGGCGCAACCACATCCTGCCGTTCACGCTATTGGTGACCCTGCTCGGGGCGGCGACCGTCATCGGCGACTTTCTGCTCCATCGCCTCGATCTGGTCTGGGTGGGCCGCTATCTCGGCATCCCCGGCACCTTGCTGATCATCGGATCGCTGACCTATTCCCTGCGCAAGCGGAAAGTCATCGCGACCGGGAATGTAAAGTCCTGGCTCAGCATGCACGAGATCGGCACCTGGCTGGGTTCCTGGATGGTGCTGCTGCACGCTGGGGTGCATTTCAATGCCATCCTGCCGTGGCTGGCCACCATCGCCATGGGTATCAACGTCATCAGCGGCATGGTCGGCAAGATGCTGCTGAAACGCTCGCGTGAACATGTCCAGGCTCAGCGCGAGCATTACCAGTTGCGCGGGTTATCCAGGCCTGAGGTCGAGCAGGAGGTGTTCTGGGAGTCGGTGACCTTTGACGCCATGGCCAAGTGGCGCAAGGTACATATTCCGATCTTCATTGCCTTTGCGGTGCTGGCTCTGGGGCACATCGTCAGCATCTTCCTGTTCTGGGGATGGCGATGAGCAAGATCCTCAAGATCGTTCTGGCGGCCAACCTGATCGTCCTGGCCATACTGGCCTTTGTCTATCCCCATTTGATGGTCGGTCCCGGCAAGCTGATTCCCGGCCACAGCAAGCTGGAAACGGACTGTTTCGCCTGCCACGCACCGTTTTCAGGGGCCACGACTGAACGCTGCACGGCCTGTCACAAGCCGGAAGAGATCGGCAAGCTTACGACCCTTGGGCAGCCGATCCGGAAACCGCTCACCAGCACGCCATTCCATCAGAAGCTCGTGAAGCAGGATTGCCTTGCGTGCCACAGTGATCACGCCGGAGTGAAACGCTTCCGTATCGCAGGCCGGTTCAACCATGCCTTGCTCCAGGCAGATGCCCGAAAGGAATGTCAGTCCTGCCACAAGTCACCCCAAGATTCTTTACACGAGCAGATCACCGGGAATTGCAGCCAGTGCCATACCCAGGAGAAATGGGTACCCGCGACCTTCGATCACGACAAGTATTTCGTTCTGGATCGTGATCACAATGTGAAATGCGCAACTTGTCACGTGCGTAACGACTACAGCCGCTATACCTGCTACGGTTGCCATGAGCACTCACCGGAGAAGATCCGGCGCGAGCACATAGAAGAAGGAATACGAGACTTCAAGAACTGCGTTGAATGCCACCGCAGCGCCGATGAGGACGACATCCGGATGCCAGGGCGCGGGCGAGAGGAAGACTAAGGATATGGCTGGGAGCAGTATGACGGCTGATTGTGGTAGATGGCTGACCTTGAAAAGACGATGACGTGAATGGCTGGAGTGGTAGTAGGAACCCGTCATAAAACGGGCTGTCTTGCTAAATATCCGCGCGCTATTTATCAACCTGCAGCATCGCGGATATTTCGCGGTGCAATGCGGCTTCATCGCCAAGGTTCAGTTCGACCAGGCGCCGCAGGTTGGTGATGCTTTCAAGATCGATCTCGGTGCAGCGCAAGCCCAATCGCCCCGCTTCCACGTGCACGACTTCGCCGGCCATATGGATGGTGGTTGCCCCGTCTGCAAGCTTGATCTGCAGGCTGCAGGGGCTGCCGGTTTGTATGGGCCATGGAGCGATGCGCTCAACCAGTGCACCTTTGAGTGAAATGTCGGCCAGCGTGCATTCATGCTTGCCGGGAAAGGTGCTCAGCACGGCATCCGTTTCGAATGGAATGCGCGTAAACAGACGCTTTCCAGGCGGGGAACTTGCAGGGGGATTCATCAATTGAGCTCCAATATCCAGAACGCTTGGCCTAATCATGGAACGATTCGGGCATGGATGCAATTTCGCCGGGGCTCAGTCCGGGCAGGCCGGTTTCCGGACAGACGCATTCACTCGATGGGCCGGGACTTGGTATAGTTCTCCTGTGCGGAGGCCAAACTTCCGTTTTCATGACATTTACAGCGTGATACTCGGCGCTTGCGGCAATCAAAGGACGTCTCTTGGCAAAACCAAATTATCAATACGAAAAGCGGCAGCGGGACCTGGCAAAGAAAAACAAGCAGGAAGAAAAGCGCCGGCAGAAACTGGCAAACAAGGCAGCGGGTGGTTCGGATGACCCGTCTCCGGATGACGGGGCAACTGAACAGGCCCCGGCACCTGCCGGGGGCGGGGATTCGTCAGAGGCATAATGGCGGCCTCCCGGTTTTGGGTGGGGATGTCCGATGTGTGACGGCGGGCTGAACGATGCTGGCTA
>JAIOJU010000088.1 GCA_019911765.1 Thiobacillus sp. | reverse complement strand
CGTTTAGCCATTTATTAAATGTGCACTTTCACCATCAATCCCAGTAATCGCCCTCTTCCCTCATTCACGCGGAGCGTGTGTCATGTGGCGTGACGAGGGCTTGCAGCGCAACTCGGTCAATCTTGCCATTTGCGTTCTTCGGTAGAGAATCGATAAGCATCACGCGGCGAGGCACCATATAGGGCGGCACAATAGCGGAGACGTCCTGCAGCAGCTCTTCCGATGGCACCGACACACTCGTGGCGGCGAAGGCAAGAATCTGTCCCAGCCCCTCGTCCAGTTTCTGGTAAATGACTGCGCATTCCCTGACGACGGGCAAGCTGTTGAACGCAGCCTCGATTTCCTCCAACTCGATGCGGTAACCCATGTGCTTGACCTGAAAGTCCGCGCGCCCCCTGAAATACAGCCAGCCGCGCGCATCCCTGTAAACCAGGTCCCCGGTACGATAGCCAATATCCGCATACAGCGAATGGCGTGGGTTTTGAATGAAAGCCCGGGCTGTGCGCTCGGGATCGTTGTAATACCCAAGGCCCACCTGGGTTCCACGCAGAAAGAGCTCGCCAGAATCCGGGGCGTTCCCGTCCAGCGGAAGTATTTCAAAGTCGAAATTTTCCGCCAGCAGACCAAGCGGCGCAAAATTGTGCATATCCTCGAAGTCGGCCGCACGGATAGTCTGAGCCGAACAGATGCAGGTGCATTCAGTCGGGCCGTACACGTTCTCCAGCCCGGCGCGCGCACCGAACATTTCATAGAGTTGACGCAGCTTGGTTTTGGGGAAGCCCTCTCCACCAAAGATGATCTTTCGAATGCCAGGAAAATCCGTGGCTGCAAGCGCACGGGTCGTCAGCAAATAAACGAGCAACGACGGCACGGAGAACCAGATCGTGCAGCACGCATCACGGACAAGCCGAACCAGGAGACGCGTATCGCGCACCTGATCCGAAGTGATGGGAGCCAACGCAGCCCCGGAGAACACGGCCGTGTAAAAGTCGAAAACGGAATTGTCAAAATAGATCGGATTGACGTTCGTCAGTACATCTTCGGATGTGATCGCGAAACGTTCGCGCGCCCAGGCGATGAACCACAACAGATTGGCATGGGACATAACCGCGCCTTTGGGCATTCCTGTCGAACCGGAGGTAAACATGATGTATGCCGGACTGCCCCCCCCGATTACCGGATAATCCGGCACCGGATCGATTTCGCCAGATGATCGGATATCGCGCAGGTGCAGCGTATCCAGGTAGCCATCCGCCTCCAGTTCGGCGGCACAAGGCATCATTGGGAAAGCGTTGATGATCAAGCCTGGCTGGCAGATATGGAGAATTCTACGCAGCCGCTCCCAGGGGCTGCCCGGGTCAAGGTTGGTGTAGATGATGCCGAGTCGAAGGCAGGCAAGCATGGCGGCGAAAGCAGCGGGAGATTTATCGTGAAAAATCGCCGCCACCTGACCCTGACGCAACCCCTTCGCCCACAAGGCGCCCGAGATGCGATCCACAAGCCGGCTCAATGCGCCGTAGCTGATTTGCTCGCCGGTAGCCGGATAGATCAGCGCGGTTCGGACTTCATGCCGCGTTGCGACTTCCTCGAAAGCGATGCCAAGATTCGGGGCAAAAGACATTGTAAAGTAGGCTAGATCACCAAACCGCCATCCACCTCAAGCACGGTGCCGGTCAGGTAGTCGTTCTCGATGGCATGGCGAGCGGCCAGATAGATGCTTTCCAAGTCTCCCAGGCGGCGCAAAGGAATGTGCTGTTGCAGGCGTGCAAGTGCGGCCTCGCTGAGCGCCTCACGGGTGGAGGGGGTATCAATAAATCCTGGCGCGATCGCCACAAAGCGCAGCCCCATCCCGCCCAGTTCCTTTGCCCATGTGCATGTCAGCGCATTCACGCCCGCCTTGGCGGCAGCGTAAGCGGATTGCCCGGGATTGCCATTGGCAGAAATGGAACTGATGGATATCACAACGCCTTTCTTGCGTTTCGCCAGCATCCGATCCACAACCCGACTCGTCACAAAAAAGACCGAGTCGAGATCGGTCGATATCACACGCCGCCAGGATTCGCGTGAATGCACCCGCTCTCCCCGTGACAGCATGTTCACCAGAGGTTCGCTGTGAATGATGCCGGCGTTGTTGATGAGCACATCGGGTTCAAAACCGGTGGCGAACAGGGATTCGAGTGCCGCGTCAACGGCAGCGGCATCGGTGACATCACAGGGCCAGGTCCTGATCCGCCCGCCGGATGCTTCATTAAGTTCGGCGCAACGCTCCCCGTTCAGTTCGAGCACCCCGACTTCGGCAGACTCGGCGGCCAGTCGCTCGACCAGAAAACGCCCGATTCCCGAGCCGCCGCCCGTTACCAGAACACGGGCACCTGCAATCTTCATAAGGTGGCACCATGCGCCCGCAGGGCGGTCCGCACATCACCTACGGATTTCAGGTCAGCGATTTCATCTCCGGAAAACTGGATTTGATAAGCCTCTTCCAGGCTGACAATGAGCATCATGTGCGCCAGGGAGTCCCAGGTTGGGATCTCATTCAGGGTTAGGGAATCCACGATGGATGACTCAGGAAGGCCGAACACTTCGGAAATTTTTTTTTCTAGACTCATGACAGTGTTTTTGCAGGCCCTGGAAAGCAGACCGGGTTAAGAGAAATGGTGCCAATTAATATAACGTATGAAAAATTTCAGGCCTGTCACAATTCAGTTTTCTGCGCCCTGAAACCTGTCAGTAACGAAGCTTGACGAAAAGTGCCTTGCCACACACAAAGGCGCGCTCGACCCGGTCCGGCTGGTCATGAAGCAATTCATTCCCTGCACGAAAAGGGCCATCGCCGTGTGCCCATATATAGTCATCCAGAATCAGCCACGCGCCCGGCAGCATCCTGCCCAGCCAAAGTTCGCAATCCTTCTTGACGCAATCATAGTCATGGTTACCGTCGATATGAATAACCGCGATCTTTCCCGAATAAGTGATAGGTCTGCCAATTGAAGACAGAATGGGCTCCTCCCGGGCATATACGTTGAATGCCTCATCCGATGTGAGACGCAGATGGGCGTGGTCGTCCGTACGAAACGGGACCATGTTCACCATGAAGCCTTCGCTCAATATCTCGTAATCCCACTCATCCGTCACCGTTTGCAGCGCATCGGGGGACTCCCGCTGGATACAGTCAGCCGCTCGCCAGGGGTCGATGGTCAGCACCGGACCGATACTGTGGCGCCAGGCGAGAAACAGCAGCACGAATGCCGACCTTCCCATCAGGGAACCAATTTCAACCACGTCTCCCGCTGGTGCGCTGGAAAAAATCCCCATCATGGCGGCCAGCTTGTCGTCGTTCGACTCACCGTAAATCAGCGATGCCTGCCGCAGTATTCCGCCTACTTCCAGCAAGGAAAGCGTGGAGGCACCCTCTGCGCAAAGTTCCACGAGCGGGAGCAATCGCCTTGCACGCGTCTTCAACTGGCGGTGTTGCTCAATCTGCTGCCGTACCGGCGATTGGCCGATCAACTTGATTTCAAGGCGATGGGCGGAAATAAATTGCGCCATGAAGGCATATACCGTGGATACCGGGCAAAACAGGCGGCATATGGATTGCTCTCCTACCAGGGACAAAAAGCTCCGGGCGAAATCCTCATCATAAATTGAGGGTAGGCGATGCAGCCCCCCCCCTTCTGCGGCAATCTCGTCGTTCGCCACCGAAGCGGCGCAGACCACCTGCTCGCCTCGGTCTCGCGCTGCCTTCAAGTATTCCACAGCCGTTTGATTGACGGCGGGGAAGATCAGCGTTGCACAGTTTTCATTTGGATTTTTCATTGAAGGTATCGCTTACTCTGCGGAAGGGTCTCCTGCGTTCTCATCGCGATCTGCTCGTCACAGGTATGTCGCCAATATTAAGTCCCATCGCCTCGAACGATCAGTCCTTCTGTCCGATATCGCGCATTGCGGCCTCGCGCACCACGTCGTCCAGCCACTGGTGCATGCTCTTGCCCGTCCTGGCACGTGCCTCATAGGCCAGGCGCTTGGCTTCGGGCGTGACACCCTCAAGATGTCCGTAATAACGTGTGCGGTGGGTGCCGCCGCGCACGCCCGGAATCGGAAAGTCGAAGTTTGCCATCGGCTCACCTTCGCCGACCACGAAATCGATGACATAGAAAACGCCCCCGATAATCCATTCCAGACGGGTCTTGCGCGCCTCGACAGGCAGCTTGTCGAGCGGCAGCGAGTAGGCAAACTCCGGGTTGGAGTTCATCAGAATGCGGGCAAACTCCGTCTCGCGCAGCCAGGGCGGCATGTTCTCATCACCGACCACGACCTTGCCGCCGGGCTTGGTGACACGTGCCATTTCGGAAAAGGCGCGCTTGATGTCGGCAAAGGCGTTGATGCCGCCGAAATGGAAACAGGCATCGAAGCTGTTGTCGGCGAATGGCAGGTAGTAGCCGTTCGCCAGCGCCGGTTCGACGTGCCTACTTGTATCGCGCATGCGCTCGATGTTTTTCGCCAGGAACGAAGGTGAGATATCCTGGATATAGAGCTTACCGTCCGCGCCGAGCCGCTGCGCGATGATTTCGGAATCACGCCCCGTTCCAGCCCCGGTCTCCAGTACGACCGATCCGGGCTTGAGGTCGAGCTTGTCGACCATGGTATTGCGCACCGCCTGCTCGTCCTCGCCATAGGTGCGGAAGGTCAAGGGCAGATAGCGGTCGTACCCCTCGACACGATCCTCGGATTGTTGCCGCGCATCGCGGTCGGCTTTCGGCAGCTCAAAAGGGTAGACGAAGTTGGGCACGCCGCCGGTGATCTCGAAGCGATGCCCGGACGGACTCACCAGCACACCCGAGACGATCTGGTCGCCGTCGCACACGGCGTTCCCCAGATTCAGCGGCTCGAGCGTCGCGGGGTCGACGTAGAATTTTTCTTCACCTAAGCGCACATTTTCTCCTTGGGCTGGCCGGCACGACGCCGACTCGCGGTTTCAGTTTCATTTCGGCAATCATCGGTGCAATGTAAAGGCCCTGGGCAAATATATTTTTGCAAATCCGGGAGGGCCGCTGATACCCTTCGCGGGTTGCCAGCATGGTCACGGCCATGCGTGAAGGCAGACAGAATAGGGGAGACGAACGATGAAACAGCTTGTCATTTTCGGCGTGGGCAAGATCACTGACGTCGCCTACCACCACTTCCTCCGCGACGGGGAATACGAGGTGGTGGCTTTTACCTGCGACGCGGAGTGGCTTCCGCCATCGGGCACGCATTACGGTCTCCCCGTCGTGCCCTTCGAAGAAATCGAGTGCCATTATCCGTCGGAGTCGGTCGCGCTGTTCGCGGCGATCGGCTACCACGAGCTCAACGCCGTGCGGGCGCAGAAATGCCAGGAGGCCAAGGCCAAGGGCTACACGCTGGCAAGCTACGTCAGCCCGCGCGCGGACCTCGGACCCTGGGTCGAGGTGGGCGAGAACTGCCTCATCCTCGACGGCGTCGGCATTCAGCCCGGCGCACGCATCGGCCACAACGTCTCGCTGTGGAACAACGTGCTGATCGGCCACCACTCGACCGTCGAGGATCATTGCTGGATCGCTGCAGGCGCGACACTGGGCGGCGTCGCCGTGCTGGGCGAGCGCTGCTTCGTCGGCCTCAACGCCACCGTCGGTGGCGAACTGTCGATCGGCCCCGACTCCTTCCTCGGCGCGGCCACGCTGGTGCTCAAGAGCGCGCCGCCGCGCAGCGTATTCATCGCCCCCGGCACCGAGAAATTCCGCCTGGCGAGTGACGAATTCCTTCAGATGACACGCATGGCGGCCATCGGCCCCGGCCACAAGTGATGTGCCGCACGCGGCAGGAGTGAGTCCATGTTCTCGTGGAACAAGCTCGGCAACATCTTCAACCCGACGGCGAGCAGGCCCCGGCCGTGGATGCAGGAATATGCGCAGTGCCCCACGCCCTTCGTGCTGAACGACGACATCCTGCGCGTCTATATCGCATGCCGGCCGCAGCGCGGGGCCGACATGCAGTACGTCTCGTATCCCGGCTACGTCGACCTGGCGCGTGACGACATCACACGGGTCGTGCGCATAGCAGATACGCCGCTGCTGCCGCTGGGCGAACCTGGTGCCTTCGACGAATTCGGGATCATGCCGAGCAGCGTGGTACGCAAGGGGGATAAGGTTTATCTCTATTACACCGGTTGGACGCGCATGGCGTCCGTTCCCTACACCGTCGGCATCGGCGCAGCGGTCAGCCACGACGGTGGCGAAACCTTCCGCAAACTGGGTGAAGGGCCGGTCCTGGGACTGACCCTGAACGAACCCTATCTGGTGAACAGCCCCGCCGTCCGCATCATCGGCGACACGTGGCACATGTGGTATCTGACAGGGACCAAATGGCTGCTGGACGAAGGCAAACCCGAATCCGTCTTCCAGATTGCCCACGCCACATCGACCGACGGGATCGCCTGGAATCGAGACGGCAAGCTGATCATCCCGACCCTGTCGGCAGACGAATGCCAGGACATCTTCCTGCCGTTTTTTCTTGATGGCAGATGGCATGCCGTCTTCGCCTACCGCAGGCCCATCGGCTTCCGTAGCGGCCCGGCATGCATGTATCGCCTGGGCTATGCGTGGTCCGAAGACCTGGCACACTGGACCCGCGACGATGCGCAGCTGGGCATCGATGTGTCGGCGACGGGATGGGATTCGCAGATGATGGGTTCCTCCCAGGCCATCGATCTGGATGGGCGCATCCTGCTGTTCTACTGCGGCAACCAGTTCGGCCGCGAGGGCTTCGGCATCGCCGAAATGATGGGCAAGTCCACGCGCTAAGCGGACGAGCATCAGCGGTTCAACCCAGCCAGGCATGCAGGGTCTCGCGGTCGTTCCACATCATCCAGTCGATGACCGACAGATCGGCTACGAAGTCGAAGCTGCCGGTGGCGTATTGCCGCTGGTGATGCTCATGGAAACTCAGCGCAATACCATGGCTCGCGTAAAGCGCTTCGTTGAACAGGTCTTTGCCGCCAGCGGCGTTGCGGTATTCGGTCGCCCCCAGCTGCTTCGAGATGTGCAGCGCCCACTCTCCCGGCTCGCACGCCGTCGGCAGATCGAGGGGCAGGGCCGAGGCAAGCTCGATCGGGGTAGCGATTTCCAAATAGCGGCACACGGCCCGCAGCACCTCGGTGTTCAGGCTGGCGAGAGTCTCGTGGTGCCCGGCCAGGGTATCGCCGATGAAATCGCGAACAGCCGCATAATGCGGCGCCTCGGCCTGGTAGACCTTGAGCCTGTCCATGATCCGGCCGCGCCAGTCCTGGCCGTGGTCGACCAGCGCATCCTGGATGTGCGTCCCCAGGCCGGTGTGCTGCACCGGAACCGAAACATAGGCGGTACCCTTGTCGCGATTGAGGATGCGGTTGCGCACCATCCACGACTTGCGCGTGAACTGGGCGGTGTCGAAAACCACCCACATGTCGCACGCGGCGATCAGCCTGAACTGCTCGAAGTAGGGAAAAAAGTAAGGCTGCATGATGCCGACGAGCCCGGACACGCCAGGCATCGCAGCCACGCTTTGCGAGTGGTTCGGGGAAGCCGGCGCCATGCTTACTCCAGCACCGCCAGGCCGAAGCCATAGCGGCCGAATGCGTTGCCGTTGTAGAGCATGTAGATGCGGCCGTCGCATTCGAAGACGTGCGGGTAGCACAGCATGTCGGAATCCCAGTCACCTTCGGTCACGTCGAGCGCCAGGCTGTCGTCGTCGCGCACCCAGTCGAAAAGGTCGTCCGACCAGGCATGGCCGATGCGGTAGGCGCGGTCACGATTGGTACGGAAGTCGAACGACTGGCGATAACAGAAGAACATATGGTGGCGGCCATCGATGTCGATCACCGTCGGCAGCGCCTGGCATTCGTCAGCGCCCAGCCGGCTTTCGATGATCTGCCTCGCCTCCTCCTTGACCCAGTGGACGCTGTCGCGCGACGTGGCATGGCCGATCTTGTAGATGCGGTCGGGCGCCGCGTCCGGGGCAAAGCGCTTCCAGCCCAGACCAAAGACGTACCACATGTGGAAGGTGTCGCCGCAGACCTTCACGAAAGGATCGACAACGATGCAGGGTTCATGCAACGAGGGCGCGAGCACCGGTCCGTCACCGAGCCGCTGGAAAGTGTAGCCGTCGTCGCGACTGATCGCGAGCCCGATGGCACCGTCTGCGGGTACCGACACTCTTCTGTTCACACCAGAGGTATAACCGTAAATCAGATCACCGTGACGAACCACATTCATCGGGAAAATCCCGTGTTCATCGAAGCAGCCCAGCTTTCCCAGTTCGATGACGGTATGCCCGGATACTGCAATGATGTCGCGGAAATTCTTCTTCATGTCGACGAAAGCAATATGGCTCAGGTACTGTCCATTGCTGCGGTCCAGCGAACGCGTGGAAAAGTAGATCCTTACGAAGTCCTCGAAAATGATCGCCTGGGGAGATTGCGCAAATCCCATGCAACCGTGTGGCAGCTTGAACTGGGTAGGATCGAATATTTTTCCGAGCTTTCTCCATTTCATCAGCACTGTCCCACGATTATCCCGATGATGAGATCAACCTGCTTGCTGGTCAGTGACGGATAAATCGGCAGGCAAATCACCCGCTCCGCCGCAGCCCTCGCTACTGGCAAGTTCGCAGGTGCCGCCGATGGAATTCCCCGATACATCGGAAAATCGCTGATCAACGGGTAAAAATAGCGGCGCGCATGAATGCCGCTATCCTGTAGCTCTTGATACAAGGCATCGCGACTGAGCGGATAGTCTGGCTGCACCAGAATCGGAAAATAGGCGTAGTTAGGCTTCTCGTCTGTGGCTGACAGACAATGGATTCCCTTGACCCCGGTAAGCACTTCGCGATAACGGGTATCAATGGCTTTGCGTTTTTGCAGGATTTCATCAATCCCCTTGAGCTGCAGCAATCCAAAGGCCGCATTGATTTCACTCATTTTCCCATTGATGCCGGGCGCAGCCACCGTCACCTCATCCACAAAACCAAAGTTCTTCAGGTGATCGATACGCTGCTTGGTTTTGGCATCGTGACAGACGATGGCGCCACCTTCAAACGTATTGAACACCTTGGTCGCATGGAAACTCAGCACCGACAGATCGCCATGGTTGAGTACGCTGCCGCCCTGACATTGCACACCAAAGGCGTGAGCAGCATCGTAGATGACTTTCAGCCCATAGTTGTCGGCAATTCTTTCGATGCGATCCACATCGCATGAATGCCCATAACAATGCACCGGCATGATGGCGGTGGTTTGCGGAGTGATCGCGGCCTCGATCCTGTCCGGGTCCAGATTGAGCGTAAGCGGATCGATATCGGAAAACACGGGTCTGATGCCATTCCACAGCAGCGAATGTGCAGTTGCCACAAATGAATAGGGAGTAGTGATGACTTCGCCCGTAATGCGCATGGCCTGCAATGCAGTAACGAGCGCAAGGGTTCCGTTGGCAAACAGGGCAATATGCGGAACGTCGAGATAGTCGCACAATGCCTGCTCCAGCTGCTCGTGAAACGGGCCACTATTGGTCAGCCGCTTGCTCTCCCAGATTTGCTCCAGATAGGGTATGAACTCCTCCAGGGGAGGCAGCGAGGGCTGCGTGACATAAATGGGCGGGGGGTCACGTGATTCCGTCATGAATCAACCTCCGATACTGTGCTGTTAACAGCCTGCAGCGGCACTTCGAACGATTCCGCCGGCAGGCCCGCACACCAGCGTTGCCACATCATGCGCAGGGCACGCTCCACCCCCGTGGCAACCAGCACCGGCTGACCCATCGCCGACTTGGTAAAGCGTTCCCGCAACCCTGACCGGATATCGGACAGTGCGGCAAGATTGCCGGCCCAGGACAAGCCCTTGTTTAAGAAATCCGCCGCATCACGGGCAATAAACGACTCCAGGCCAGCATGGCCAAGAATCGAGGCACCCGACCGTCCCGCTGCCGTGTCTCCCGCCAAGGTGAGCGTCGGCACCCCCATCCAGAGCGCATGGAGGGTCGTGGTACCGCCGTTGTAAGGGAAGGTATCCAGACAATAGTCCACTTGCTGATGCAGATTCAAGTAGTTCTCCATGCCGCAACGTGCATGAAAGATCAGCCGTTCACAGCCGATACCTTCCATTTCAAACCATTTGATCAGGGCATCGTAATTGCCCTCCTCTGGCATCCCCCCCAGCAACATCCTGGAATCGGGCAATGCCCGGAGGAGTTCCGCCCAAAGGGAAATGACCGCTGGACTCAGCTTGTTCGGCCGGCTGAAGCTGCCAAAAGTCAAATAGCCATTGCTCAGTGCAGGCAGACCGTTGACTGGCGGGGCATCCTTGGACGGCAAGAAAGGGGCGCCTGCAGGCAAATATACAATTCTTTCCGTAAATTGCCCGTCGAATTGGCCAGGCGGCAGAAAGAACCGGTCTGCCAAAAAGTAATCCATTGATTTCAAGCCAGTCGTTCCAGGGTAGCCCATCCAGCTGGCTTGCACGGGCGCCGGTTTGCGGGCAAAGGTCAGCAGGCGGTTACGAGCCGTGTGGCCAGTCAGATCAATCAGTATGTCGATACCGTCAGCACGGATTTTTTCTGCCAACTCTGCATCCGACAAGCCAGTAACCGGGTACCAATGTGCGAAGTGACCCCGCAGGCGATGCGTAACTTTGTCATTGATGACGCTGTTGTAGTAGGCATGCAATGACAATTGCGGGTAGCTTGATAGATGCTCCAGTACCGGTTCGATAAACGTGGCCACGGCATGATTATTGAAATCGGGCGAAACAAGACCAATCTGCAGGCAGCGTTCAGGGTCTCGTGTATGAGTGTGTTCAGGCCAATCAAGGCTTAGGGCGGATTCAAACTGTTCGCCAAATCTGGCGTGCTCAGAGAAAACCGACTTCACATCCATTGTCGCGCTGAGCAGAAGAAAATAAAGCAGGTTGCTATAAAGCGACGCTTGTTCCGGCTTGATCTGCAGCGCCTGCCGGAAGCAGGCTTCGGCCTCGTCCAGCCGGCCAAGACTCTGCAGGACAAGCCCCAGGTTGCCTATGACACCTACGCTATTCGGTTTTATCTGCAGAATATCTCGAAAGCAGGCTTCGGCTTTATCCAGGAGCCCCAGATCTTGAAGCGTAAGCCCCAGGTTGTTATGGGTTTCAAGATCATCCGGATTGATTTCCAGCGACTTTCGAAAATGGCTTTCTGCGTCTTTCCAATGCCGCAGGTTGCGAAAGCATCGTCCCAGGTTGGCATGCATCCCGGCATCATCCGGAGTGATCTCCAGCGCCCGTCGGTAACTGGCCGCGGCTTCGTTCTGGCGTCCCAGGTAGCAAAGCAGGTTGCCCCGGTTATCGTGCGTCCTGGCATCATCCGGGTTGATAAGCAGTGCCATTTGAAAGTGTGCGTCCGCTTCGTCCAACCGGCCCAGCTCCTGCAGGGTGACACCCAGATCATTATGCGTTCTGGCATTATCCGGATTAATCCGCAAAGCCTGCCTGAAACTGCCTTCGGCCTCCTCCAGGCGCCCCAGACGATAGAGCGTGACGCCCAGATTGTCATGTAACACCGCGTGGTCCGGGGTGAGCTGCAACGCCTTGCGGAAGCTGGCCTCGGCTTCATCCAGGCAGCCTCGTTCTTGAAGCATGGTGCCAAGATTGCCATGTGCCTCAGCGTAATCCGGCCTGATCTGCAGAGCCTGTCGAAGGCGCTCTTCGGCCTCGTCCAGGCGGCCCAGAGTGCGGAGGGTCACGCCCAGGTTGAGGTACGCATCGGCATAGACGGGATCGATCTGCAGCACTCGCAGATAGCTGGCCTCAGCCTCCTCCATGCGGCCCAGTTCCTGCAGGGTTACACCCAGGTTGTAGTGGGATTCGACATCGGTGGGCAACAACATGGCGGCTTTCCGCATCGGCTCCAGTGCATCCTGCCCCCTGCCCAGCAGCTTGAGCGCAACGCCCAGAATCTTCCAGCCAAACTCATGCAGGGGATAGTGCACTGTCAGTCTCTGCGCAAGGGTTGCGACCTCCGCGTAGCGCCCTTCGCCAAACAGTGCCACGATCACATCCATTTCCTGATGGCCGGGGGTGTTTCCAGGCAGAGGACCCGCCAGTGAAACCGGGTGCGATTCCTCGCCATCCCACGGGGCCAAGTCCCGTTGCACTGCAACCGGTGCGTTCCCATTCAGGTGCGCCGCCAATGCATCTACCTCTTCTCCCTGCAAACCCTGCTGTCGGGCAAGCGCCAATACGGCACGCGCGTCCTCCTGCTGACCCGCCTGAAACAAGGCGTCAATGTAATTCAGCCAGTATTGTCCGCATGTCGGGTCGGCATCCAGCGCCGCCATGAAATACGGCAAACCTGCAGCAGGCTGCTGTGCCTGAATCGCGATCACGCCAAGATTGTGGTTTGCTTCAGGGTGGCTGGGCTGATGTTGCAGGATGGTCTGGTAAAGCACTCCAGCTTCCTGAAGCCGGCCCGACTGGTGGTGTGCAATAGCCTGTTGCAACAGTTGATCTGTCGCTTGTGACACAGGTTGCAACTGGGTGACATTGGGTGTCATTCGGTTCGGTTCAACTCATTAGTTTGAATTTTGCACTTGTATTATGCGGACTTGCACTACGGACAAAACAGAGAGAAACCCTGTTTTTGTGGCGCTTTTCCTGTTTCTCGTAACAACCGATCGCGTACCGCTTCCACACCCGATCACAATTAGCCGAGACAGGTGAGCCGGAAAAGCACTTGAGGCCCCATCCGTGATTTCCCATATTTGGCTATAAAGAGAACGATAAAACCATTTATTGGAGAAGCAGGATGAAAATTCTGGGGCCGCTCATTTTTACAGGCTTGATTGTGCTTGGCGTATTTACCCTCGCCAACTGGGACGCGCTAAATACCCCGGCCAACCTGTCCTTTCTTGTTTTCCATCTTGAGGCTCCTTTGGGGATTGTTCTGCTGGGAGCCATTGTCGCATTCGTGGCCCTTTTCACCGCTTACACACTTATCCTGCGCACGGCGATGCTGATGGATGCGCGCCGCCATGAACGGGAATTGCGTTCCCAGCAGAAACTGGCGGAACAGGCGGAAGCATCACGGCTAAGTGAATTGCGGAGCCAACTTGAGCAGTCGTTTGCAGAATTGCGCGATATGGCAGACACCACCCGCAAGGAACTCGGTACGCGACTGGATGGCATGGAGCAGACACTGCGGAATGTCATAGAGGAATCCGGCCGCAGCCTGTCGGCGTATATCGGTGAAGTGGAAGACAAACTCGACAGGGGTTCGCCCCCTGCGGCAGTTGAAAAATAAAACGGGGCCTGGCTGATTCTGCCAGGGAAGACTGCTACGACTGTCGGGACCGTGCCTGATTCGGCTTGTCCTTGCCACCGGATGACTCGGCTGGCTCGGCTCCTTCGGCCGGCGTCTGAACCAAACTGATCAGGGTCTGGCCTGCTTGTGGCTTGAGTTTCGCTTCGGCGGTAAATACCTGCAGTTCCCCACCTTCCGTGATCAGGAACAGCGGCAACACCTCCCCCCCATATCGGGCTTTGTGTTCTTCCAGGCCATAGTCTTCCCTGAGGCGGGTTTTCTTGATGACGGCTTCCTCGGTGAAGCGTTGGGTCAGGACGGAGTGGGTCATGCCTTTGCCAAACAGGAAGCGGCCCCGCAGATGGCGCGAATGGGCATCCAGCTGCTTCTCATCCTCCGGCATCAACTGATAGGCCTGTGAGCGGCCAAACAGCGGAGCAAAGTGCAGCGCCGCCAGTGAATTGACGTCATCGTTGGTGGTCATCGCCATCAGTTTGCCGATACCGCTGATCTCGACGCGATCCAGCACATTGTCCGAAAAAATACTGGCGTAGAAAGCCGGGATGCCGGCCATGCGGGCGGCCGCGACATTGTGCCGGCTGTTATCCACCAGCATCACGGGATAGCCTTCGTCGTGCAGGGTCTTGGCCATGTCGCGCACCCAATACTGTCCGCCCATGAACAGCACGCCTTGCGGGTGTTCCTTGGCCAGGCCCAAGTGCCGTCCCGCCCAGGGCGCAGTCAGTCCATACAGCGCCACCGTCCCGATAATGACAAAGAAGGTTTGCGGCACCAGCACGTCGGAACCCGCCAGTCCCACCTCTTCCAGGCGCAGGGCAAAGATCGATGCCACCGCCGCAGCCACGATGCCGCGCGGGGCCATCCACGATAAAAACAGCTTTTCCCTGATGCTGAGCTTGCTGCCCAGCGTGGACATAAACACGGAGGCAGGACGAGCGACAAGCACCAATACCAGCAGGTACGCGACGCTGGCCCAGCCAATCTGTTCGAGATCGGCGGGCTTGAGGTGCGCGGCCAGCAAAATGAAGACGGCGGCGATCAGGAGCACCCGCAGATTCTCCTTGAACTCGACGATGTGCTGGACCGATACGGCTTTCTGGTTGGCCAGCGCAAAGCCCATGATGGTGACCGACAGCAGGCCGGATTCGGTTTGCAACAGATTGGAGCCGGTGAAAACCCCGACGACAAACATCACCGAGACGGGATTATGCAGATAGTCGGGGATGTAGTCCCGCTTCATGCAAAAGCCCAAAACCAGTGCGCCGGCCACACCCAGCGCCACGCCGATCGCCACGGTTTTCAGCACGAGGATCGCCACCACCATCCCGGTCCCCTCGCCGGAATGGATCAGCACCTGAAACACCAGCACGGCGAGCATGGCGCCAATGGGGTCAATGACGATGCTTTCCCACTTGAGGATGGCACCGGTCTGCCCGGTCGGGCGGATGAACCGCAGCATGGGTCCGATCACGGTGGGGCCGGTGACGACCAGGACTGCGCCGAGCAGGATCGCCAGCGGCCAGTTGAGTCCCAGTATCCAGTGCGCAGCTAGGCCGCCGACCAGCCAGGTGATGGCCGCGCCCAGCGTGACCAGCCAGGCCACGACCCCGCCAATGGCACGAAACTCCTTCACCGACAGGCTTAACCCGCCTTCAAACAGAATCATCGCCACCGCCAGCGAGACCACGGGATACAGCAATGGCCCCAGCAAGGTGTCGGGGTTGACCCAGCCCATCACCGGACCGGCCAGAATGCCGCACACCAGCAGCAGCAGGATCGACGGGATGCGGATACGCCAACCCAGCCATTGGGCAGCAATGCCCAGGATAACCACAGCGCTCAGGCTGATCAGGGTGTGTTCAACCATAAAGAGTATCGATTACTCGAATATCAATTCAGGTTTGCTCGCTGGCTGCACGCCTGCTGCAGAGGGATGCCAGTTCGCCCAGGCATTGCGTTTTCAGTACATCGCGGCGCTGCATGCTGCGTGGCAGCCAGCGTAACGCCCGCAGCCAGCGCACGCGGCGCAGGGCCACGTAGACCCCCTCGCGCACCGATGCCGTCTCCTGCGCCAATACGCTGTCTATTTCCCGGCCCAGTTCCGGCAGACTATCCTCGAAAAAATGCGCAGTCGAAAAAAAATAGGGCAGCCAGTCACGGACTTGCGCGTGCTCCAGCGACATGACGCTGGCCGGGTCGTCTTCAAAATCGATGGCGCCGAGACCATGCTCGGACGACCATACCAGATTGCGGGCAAACGCCTGACTGAGATATTGACCGGCCTGATGGACCTGGTGAATGTAGTCCGCACCGAACTGCCAGTGTGCCCATTTCACCTCGATATCGGCATGCCGGATCAGCGATTCAAGCGTGGTGTGGCCCAGATCCGAAACCAGTAGCCAGTGATCGTCATGCGCCAGCAATTGCGGTACGCGCAAGCCTGCCGCGGCCAGTGCGGTCAATCGTTGCACCTCGTTATGGATGCCGGCCACACCGCCCTGTGGGCGCACCGGCTGCAGGGCCGGCTGGTGCAGCAGTCTGGCCATCCCGGCCAACAGTTGATAGCGCCAGGCCGGGGGCTGCGACACGCTCAGCTTGAGCCAGGCCGGCCGACCTTGCCATTGCACCGGCTGGATATGCCGGCCGGCCTGCACCAGTGCCACCACCTCGGCGTCGATGTCGGCGCGGCTCCCCAGTTGCGGGCGCGCAGGCGTCATCCTGTCGATCAGCGCAGATGATCCGGTGATTCGAGCGGGGTGAACTGCGCCTGCTCGCTGTGCATTTCAGGCTGGAACCAGCCAAGCTTTTCGCGCAGCTTGACGACGTTGCCGACGATGATGAGCGTCGGCGCCTTGAGTCCGGCGTTCTCGGCCAGCTCCGGCAGCGTGTCCAGCGTGCCCGTGATGACGCGTTGCGTGGGCAGGGTGCCATGCTGCACGATGGCCGCCGGGGTCTCGGCTGTCAGGCCGTGCTTGATCAGCGCCTCGCACAGCAGCGGCAGGCCTTTCAACCCCATGTAGATGACGATGGTCTGATCTTTGCGGGCGATGCCTTCCCAGTTGAGATTGAAGGTGTTTTCCTTCAGATGGCCGGTAACAAATGCGACCGACTGCGCATAATCACGATGGGTGAGCGGAATGCCGGCATAGGATGCCACCCCCGCCGCCGCGGTGATGCCCGGCACGACCTGGAACGAAACACCATGTTCGACCAGGGTTTCGATTTCCTCGCCGCCGCGGCCGAAGATAAAGGGATCGCCACCTTTCAGGCGCAGGGTGCGCTTGCCTTCCTTGGCCAAGCGCACCAGCATCAGGTTGATCTCTTCCTGCGGCACCGCGTGGTCGTCGCGCTCCTTGCCGACATAGATACGTTCGGCATCGCGCCGGCACATATCGAGTATCGGCTGCGACACCAGGCGATCGTACACAATCACGTCGGCCTGCTGCATCAAGCGCAATGCGCGGAACGTGAGCAGGTCAGGGTTGCCGGGGCCGGCCCCGACCAGATACACCTCGCCATGGCTGAGATCGTCCCCGCCACCGTCCTTGATCATGGACTTGAGTTGTGTCTCGGCCTCGACATCACGACCGGAAAACACCATTTCCGCCACGGGCGACAAAAACACCTTTTCCCAGAAGGCGCGGCGCTGTTGCGGCTTGATCGCGGCCTTCACCTGGTCCTTGTAACGGGATGCCAGCGAACTCAGGCGCCCATACGCAGCCGGGACCAGGGTTTCCAGTCGTGCGCGCAGCATGCGCGCCAGCACCGGCGACTCGCCACCGCTGGAAACCGCCACCACAATCGGCGAGCGATCGATGATCGAGGGCAGGATGAAACTGCACAGCGCGGGCTTGTCTGCCACGTTGACGGGAATGTGCCGCGCACGCGCCGCATCGGCAACGGACCGGGCGGCAGCGGCATCGTCTTCGACCACTATCACGGCATCCTTGCCGTCGAGCAATGCTGGACTGAAACCCTCTGCCACATGATTCAAATGGTCCGGGTGAGGCAGGTGCTCGAACCCTTCGTGCAGTTCAGGAGCGACCACATCAACACGAGCGCCGGCGCGAAGCAGCAGTTCAGCCTTGCGCGCGGCCGTTTCGGACCCTCCCACCACCAGGCAGTGGCGCTCACGCAGATCAAGAAATATGGGCAGGTAGTTCATGCAATTTACTCGGTGGCGGCGTCGGATTCAGGTCCGGCGTCAGTTTCGGATTCATTGGAATATGGCGGGATGAAAATGAAGCGCATGTCGCCCGGTTTCATTTCAACGAAATCCAGCGTCACGCCTTGCAGGTACGGCGTGCTGGAAGCCGCGATCAGAATTTGAATGCCGTTGCAGATGAGTTGCTCATCGGCCTCGCGCTCCTGATCGAATCCCATGCCGTAATTCACGCTGCCGTCATCTTCCTGGTAAGCCGCCACGCGCAACACCATGTCGAAGACATCGGGGTTATTGGCGGCTACGCGAATCTGCGCCGCAGCTGCATCGGTAATTTTGATCATGGGGAAATCCTTTATCAATTAAGTGGCAGCACGCAGCTTATGCGCACGCACCTGATTTAAAAATGGCGTGATCCAGCCTTGCGCGCCGGACCCGCGTCGATGCGCATAACCCGCAAGCAGCTGATGGCTTTGATAGCCATCATGCATGCCATCAATGCCATGACCACGCGTCACCTGATAAGCGTATATGGAGTCGCTGGGCAGGTTTTCCAAGCTTGAATAATGAAATTCATGAGCGGGAATGTTATCCGGCTCCTGCCAATGATCATCTCCCGTCGGCTGCAAACGCGCATAACCACGTCCCACCGGCCGCTCATGCATCACTGTATCGCCCGGAACAACGCCGACCATCTGTCGCGTCTTCCCCTGCCAGCAGAGGCTGCGCGACAGGTACATCAGCCCTCCGCATTCAGCATAGGTTGGCAGGCCACCCTCAACTGCCTGCCGGATACTGGAACGCAATGATGTGTTGGCCTCCAGCTGTTCCATGAACATTTCCGGAAAACCGCCGCCGATGATCAGCCCATCCAGGTTTGGCAACACCTGTTCATGCAGCGTGTCAATTTCGACCAGTTCGACATTGGCGGCACGCAGGTTCTCCAGGTCTTCGCTGTAATAAAAACCAAAGGCCTGGTCGTGTGCGAGGCCGACACGAACCCGTTCGGCTGGCGCCGGGAACGCTGCCGGCAACGTAACGCTTAAAGGCGCCACACTGTCCGCAATCGCCAGCAGGCGGTGCAGATCAACCTGATCCGCGACCCGTGCCCCCACATGGTGAATCCGTTCCAGTGCGGCCTGTTGTTCATTGGCCGGCACCAGCCCCAGGTGGCGTTCGGCAATCTGCATGCTCGTATCGTGTTGCACCGCACCGATGACTTCTACATCGGTGTAATGCTCGATCACCGCACGCAGCTTCGATTCATGGCGACTACCCCCCATATTGTTGAGAATGACACCAGCGATCCGGATATCCGGATCAAACGCCTGGTATCCCAGTATCAGCGGGGCCACGCCACGCGTCATGCCGCGTGCATCGATCACCAGCACCACAGGGGCGCCCAGCAGTTTGGCGAGTGCCGCGTTGCTATTGCTGCCGTCCAGATCCAGCCCGTCGTACAAGCCCTTGTTGCCTTCGATCAGGCTGATCCGCGCAGTACTCGCCTTGCGTACGAAATGCTGTGCGATTTCGTCGCGCTGCATCATGTGAAAATCGAGGTTGTAGCAGGATCGCCTGGCCGCCATTCCCAGCCACAGGGGGTCGATGTAATCCGGCCCCTTCTTGAACGGCTGCACCGCATGGCCGCGCGCATGCAGCGCAGCACACAGACCGAGCGTCAGCGTGGTCTTGCCGGAGGATTTATGCGCAGCAGAAATAAAGACGCGGGGCATACGATCTTTCATGAGGATTCATCCTCATAGAAAGTCGGAGTCCGCTTGTCGGGCATACGACTTTTCATGGGGTTTTAACCTCACAGAAAGTCGGGGTCCCCTTGTGGGACATTTGAGCCCCACGTTTAGATGCGTCGTTCGAAGGGGCTTGCTGGTTCATGCCGAACGATCCCCTGCCAGGCAGGCGCCTGGCAGGTTATGCATCAATGTTCCAGTTTGGCGACCGTCGCGTCGTCCAGGCTGGCTGGCAGCAGGCGCAGCAACTTCACCGCAAAAGTTGTCACCAGTAGTGCGATTGCTACGCCACCCAGGCCCAGGAAGAACTCAGGCACGCTGGGTGCATAGCTGTGCACTTCGCCGTCAAAGAAGCTGCTTGTCTCTTTCAGCCCTGGGAACATGTCCAGCGGAAATGCCTGGGCACCGATGATCGTGACGTACATCTGTGCAATGCCGCCCAGAACGATCAACACGCAGGCAATCATGATCCATGTGCGCTGTTTGCCCAGGCTGCTCAGCAAAATCACCAGCGGTGCGACGCAACCGATGAGGATCTGCCCCACCCAGAACAGCGTGGTGAAGATTCCACCGTCGCGCAAAATAAAGGCCTCAACCGCATGGTACTTGGTGAAGTACAGGTTGGTCATATGGTGCACGACAACAAAGTACAACACTGCTGCCACAAAGACGGCCAGCAGGCTTTTCAGCCGCATCATGACTGCGTCTCCCAAGGTGCGCCCGGTCCAGCTGTACGCTGCGGCCAGGACCATCAGGTAAATGGCCAGGCCATAAGCAAACGACATGATGATGAACATCGGTGCCAGCATCGCTGTGCCATACAACTCACGCGCAATCAGAAAGCCAAAGAGGGATCCCGTACCGGTCGTCAGGATCAAGCGCCAGATAAACGCAGCCGTACCCGCCGTCTTGGAGTAGGGCTTGACGTTGCGATCCAGCATCGTCCACAGGTACGCACCCACCAGACCGAAGAAACCCGAATACAGGAACACGTTCCAGGTAAACATCGACTTGAAGTTGAAATGCGTCATGGCAACGATCAGCCGGTCGGAGCGGCCAAGATCAAGCACCAGGACCAGCAAGCCGCCCAGCATCAAGGCCAGCGCCAGGATGGCCGACAGGGGCGCCAGGGGTTTGTACATCGGCTTGTTGAAAACCGATGCAATCGAGGCCACGTTCAGCGCACCCGACGCGGCCACAATCAGGAACACCGCGAATACGTGCGGCAGGCCCCAGACAATCTGGTTGTCCATGCCGGTCACAACGTGGCCGTAGTGGTGCATATGATTCCAGGCCAGTGCGCCAAACAGCACGAACAGGCCGAGGACCCCGAACAGCATCCAGTATTTCAGGCTGCTGCCTTCTACTTCGCGGAAAGTAATGCTTGCCATGTTGATTTAGATTCCGTGATAGCGAACGCCGAGATTGAGATTCAGGTCGGCACGAACCTGCTTGGTCGGCAGTTCGCGCAGGCGCTTGGAGATCTCGCTCTCAGGATCATTCATGTCGCCGAACAGCAAGGCATTGTGGCCGGCAGCGGTACACGCTTCGGCACACGCGGTATTGCCATCGCCACGATCGATTTTCTGTACGCACAAGGTGCACGCTTCGACACAACCCATGCCGCGCGGCACATCGGCCAGCTGAGTATCATTCAGCGACTCATGCACCAGCGAGCGCGCCTTGTAGGGGCATGCCATCATGCAATAACGGCAGCCAATGCAGGTGTGGCGGTTAACCAGCACAATGCCATCGGCACGTTTGAACGATGCGCCCGTCGGACAGACATCCACGCAAGGCGCATCTGCGCAATGCTGGCACATCATCGGCAGGTTGGTTTCCATCTGCGTCAGCGGGTCCTGCAGTTCCAGCTTGCGGATCCACTGCGGTGCCTGTTTGGGGTGCCTGCTTTCAGCCACAGGCGTCCAGCCGTTTTCGGTACTACAGGCCGACACACAATCATCGCAACCGGTTGCGCATTGTGTCGCATCGACCAGCATGCCCCAGCGCACCGCGCTGCTGGCAGCCTGTTCTTCCGGACGGCCATGCGCCACTTCGTACAACATCACGCCCGGTGCAATCGCCAAACCTGCTGCAGCCGTGGCTGCACCAATAAAACGGCGGCGTTCAGGCGAATTGGGCTCTTTTTCAGACTTCGTATCGTGTTCGCTCATTGGGCAACCTTTGCCATCTCTTCAGCACTCACCTTTACATCGGCGTTGACAGCCAACGCATGTTTCAAGTGCGCTGTTTCAGCGTTCAGCGGATGCATGGCCATCGAGCCTTTCGGCTTGGTGGAATGGCATTCGAAACAGTCGATCTTTACCGCCGCATAACTGTGGCAACTCACACAGAAATCGTCTTTAGCTGCAGCAACACTGCCAGTTTTTTCACTGGCATGACAGTTGATGCATTCCTTGAGACTGTGCTTCTTGGTGCGGATACCTTCGATCACCGTCTTGTCACGGTGGCCATCGAGCACCTTCATGTGATTGCGTCGCATGTAAGCAGTATCTTCTACACACTGCTCAGCCTTGACAGATTTTGTGATGACCGGCTTGGGCGCACCGCTGGCCTTGGGCTGGGTATCAGACCCGGCCCATGCCAGGGTTGCGGTTGTCAACACAACCGCACCCAAAGCAAGAAGACGTTTCAGCTTGCCAGTCACGATTTAGTCACCCATACCCATGATGATGTAGCCGGTCGGGCAGACGTCTGCACAAATATGGCAGCCGATACACTTGGTGTAGTCGGTGTCGACGTAACGACCCACGGTGGGGTTGTCCTTCTTCTTCACCTTGAACACGGCAACCTGCGGGCAATAGACCACGCAGTTGTCGCACTCGAAACACTGGCCGCAGGACATGCAGCGCTTGGCTTCGTCGACGACATCCTTGTCGGACAGCGCATGCAGACGCTCTTCGAAGTTGCCCAGTGCGCCTTCCTTGTCCAGCGTGGTCACTTCACGGATGTGACGCGGAACGTTGGGGAAGTGGCCCAGGAAAAGGTCGTTATGCGGAATGATGTGCCGGTTCGAGCGGTCTTCAAAGTTGTGCAGCAGGTCCTTGCGCTCTGACGTGCCCCAGTCCTGGCCATGGATCTCGTGATATTCATGGCCCGTTTCAAGCCACTTGCGGATCTGATCGAAGTGATGCACGTCCACTTTCGGACGGCGATCCAGCTCTTTCTTCCCTTTCAGGAAAGCATCGATGCCTTCGACCGCGATAGAAGCATGGCCGATGGCAGTGGTCAGCAGGTGCGGCCGCAGCACGTCGCCACCAACGAAAATCTTTTCGCTGCCGGGGAAGCGGTAGTTCTTGTCAGCCTTCATCAGGCCATTGTTGTTGTTGAACTGCTCCAGACCGGTGAAATCGACACCCTGGCCAATTGCCGACACGATCAGATCGCCCTCGATATCACGCTCGGTGCCCTCGACAATCTTGGTTTCCTTGCCTTCCATCACGAAGTCAGCCACGCGGAGTGCAGTTGCACGGCCGTTGGCATCAACGACCACGGCAACCGGGGTCACACCACCGATGATTTCAATGCCTTCCTGCAGTGCATGCTCGATTTCATGCTTGTTGGCAGCCATCTTGTCCATGGTGGCACGTGATACCAGCACGACTTCAGCGCCGCCACGAGCGGAGATCGAGGCCACGTCATGCGCCATGTGACCGGCGATCACGGCTTCCGGACGATCGTCTGCAGTCCCTGTCTTGGTGATGTTACCGAGACGACGGGCAACGGTTGCCACGTCGATCGAGGTGTCGCCACCGCCGATGACGACTACGCGGTTGCCGACGTGCTGCAGGCGGCCTTCGTTAAATGCGCGCAGGAATGCGACCGCAGTCACGCAGTTCGGGGCTTCAGCACCGGGAACCGGCAGCGGACGGCCAGCCTGGGCACCCATAGCCATGAAAATGGCATCGTAATCCTTGTCGATCTGCTCAAAGCTGATGTCGGAGCCGATACGGGTCTTCAGGCGCGTTTCAACGCCCAGATCGATGATGCGCTTGATTTCAGCATCGAGCATTTCACGCGGGGTACGGAAACCGGGAATGCCGTAGCGCATCATGCCGCCAAGTTCTTCGTGCTCGTCGAAAATGGTGACGCCATGGCCACGCAGGCGCAGCTGGTAAGCCGCAGCCAGACCAGCAGGGCCGGCGCCAATCACGGCCACTTTCTTACCGGTTTCGGCTGCCGTGGACGTGTAGGCCATGTTGTTTTCAATGCCCCAGTCGCCAACGAAATGCTCGACGGAATTGATGCCGACATGGTCTTCAACCATGTTGCGGTTACAACCGGATTCACACGGCGCGGGGCAAACGCGGCCCATCACGCCCGGGAAGGGGTTGGCTTCGGTGATGCGGCGGAAGGCATATTCCTGCCAGGTCACGCCTGCGGGCGGCTTTTCGATACCACGTACGATGTTGAGGTAACCGCGAATGTCTTCACCGGCCGGGCACGAACCCTGGCAAGGCGGCGTGGACAGCATGTACTCCGGGCACTTGTGCGTCCAGCCAGCCTGGAAAATCTTGTCCTGCGAGGACCGGAAATTGCTCTCGGTCTCGCCATCCTTATAACGACGCCATTGAACGCCTTCGGATTTTGCTTTGTTCGTCGTGACAGCCATGTTGGTTCTCCTAACGCCTACGTAACTAAAGATAGATAAATCGCAATCAGTTGCTTATGGATTGGTGTCCAGCTTGATTGCCTTGCTGACCAATTGATGTACTCCGCCCACCATGCTCATGTCGAAGCCATACCTGGGCAAAACCTTGGTGAACTGCGCCTTGCAAATGGCGCAGATCAAAGCCAGGAAATTGACTTGCTGTTCCTTGACTACATTATTAAGCGCCGTCACGCGAGGCAAAGCACCCTTGACGCGGACTTCCAGCAAGTCGTCGGTCAATACACCCCCGCCGCCGCCGCAGCAGAAGGTGGCCTCGCCTATCGTTTCGTCCGCCATGTCGTGGAAATTATTCACGACCGACTTGATCAATTCGCGAGGAATGGTGAACTGCCCACCCGGCTCGGTACCCATGCGGGAGCCGCGCGCAACGTTGCACGAGTCGTGAAAGGTAACCACCAGATCGTCATTGGCAGAGGGATCGACCTTGATCTTGCCGGACTTGATCAGGTCATTCGTCAATTCACAGATGTGCTGTGGCTGCGGATAGGCCGGGTCAAGCTGTTTCTGCAGCTCAATCGAGAAAGGATCATTGCCGCCATAACCGATTCCAGTCAGCGTATTCCAGAAGCTGTAGGCAACGCGCCAGGCATGGCCACATTCACCGACCACAATACGCTTGGCACCCAATCGGAGCGCCTCGTCACGAATCCGCATGGCGACATTGCGCATGGTTTCGTAATTGCCGTTGAACAGGCCGAAATTGCCCGCCTCAGACGCATAAGACGACAGGGTCCAGCTGATGCCCGCTGCATGAAACACCTTGGCATAGCCCACCAGCGATTCCACGTGCGGTTCGGAAAAGAAGTCCGCGGACGGCGTAATCAAGAGCACTTCTGCGCCAACGACATCCAGCGGCAGTTTGACCGCTACGCCGGTATCCGCTTCGACATCCTCCTCCAGACCTTCAAGGGTGTCCAACAACGCGGGGCCGGGCAGGCCGAGGTTGTTTCCGATCTTCTGGACCTTGCCCAGAATATCGTTTGAGTATTTTTGCCCCATGCCGACATGGTTCAGAATTTCACGGCCGGCCATGGTGATCTCGGCCGTATCGATGCCGTATGGGCAGAATACCGAGCAGCGACGGCATTCCGAGCACTGATGGTAGTAGTTGTACCAGTCACCCAGGATATCCTGGGTCAGGTCCTTGGCACCCACCAGTTTGGGGAACAGCTTGCCCGCCGTCGTGAAGTAGCGGCGGTAAACCTGGCGCATCAGGTCCTGACGGGCCACCGGCATGTTTTTCGGATCGGATGTGCCCAGATAGTAGTGGCATTTGTCGGTACACGCACCGCAGTGAACGCATGCATCCAGAAAGACTTTCAGCGAGCGGTATTTGCCCAGCAAATCACCCATCTTGTCGATAGCACGCTCTTTCCAGTCCTCGCCCAGCTCATGCGGATAGCCCATGAAGTCCTGGGTAGCCTTGGGCGCAGGAAAGGTTTTGATGTGCGCCATCGCGCCTTCCTGCAACTTGGGAACTTCGATTTCGTCCTTGATTTCCGGAACATCAAATACTGGAGCGGCCACTTGTAAGTCCTTTGTCCGTGCTTATTTATCGTTACTTAACGCCAGGCGATCAGTTCTTCTGATCAAGTCGTGCGGCCCACTTCGCCAAGTGGCGTTGTTCGCGCGGATTATCAACCTGGTTACGCGTAGGGCTGAAGAACACGCCCGGTGCATGCAGCAACTTGCTGATCGGAAAAATCAGCATCAACAACGCCACCAGCGCAAGATGCACCATCAAAATGGGGTCTTGCGGCAAAGGCTGGATATCCAGATACATCAGCCCCATGAAGAAAGCCTTCAGCGAAACAATGTCGGTATGCACGACAAAGGTCATCATCATGCCGCTTAGTCCAATAGCGATCAGCAGCACCAGCATCAGAATATCGGACGGCGTGGAGATATAGCGCACGCGATCAACCAGGAAACGACGCGCGAGCAATCCAGCCAGGCCGATCACCATCATGAGGCTGGCATATTTGCCAAATGGTTGAATAATGTTGACCCACAGCCACACCGGCTCGGTGAAATAGCGCAGATGACGTGCAAGCACCAGAAACATGCCAAAGTGAAACAGCCAGCCGAATACCCAGATCCACTTGTTGGACTTGAACAGCGATTCGAATACCACCACTTCCTTGGCCATGCGATACATAACCCCACTGCGCGTTGTCGGCGCAGGTGTAGTCGGAATCTTCAACGGTGCAGGCGTGCGGCTATAGTCGAGCACCTTGAATGCCAGCCCGATCACCAGCACCAAGGCCGCAACGTAGAACATCCCGGCGTAAACCATCGTCAATGTAGACAATCCCTATCCCCTAACTACGTGTCTGTTTTCAAATTAAACGCCGCCGCCTTGCGAACCATCTCAGGCAGGCATTCGATTTGGAAACACACCGCTGAATCAAAGCCGCCCCGGCAATTTCACCGGGGCGACCCGAAAACCTGATGGCTTAGATACAGCCAGTCGGCTTGGGCAGGCCGGCAATCTTACATGCCTGCTTGGCGGGGCCGTAGGGGAACAACTCGTACAGGTACTTGTTGTTGCCTTTATCGGGACCAAGCTTCTTGCCAATGGCCTTGGTCAGCACGCGCACAGCGGGTGCAATCTGATATTCGGCGTAGTATTCACGCAGAAAGTTGACCACTTCCCAGTGGCTGTCGGTCAGTTCGACCTTCTCTTCGACCGCCATATATTTGGCGACATCTTCGTTCCATTGCGACAGGTCGATCAGATAACCTTCTTCATCGACTTCGTAATCCTTACCTGCGATATCCACCATGGGCATAGCAATACTCCTTTAATTAAAAGTTACAGCCAAGACTGACAGCTGTTGTGTTCTGCGACCAGATCCACGAAACCGCCGTAATCCACGACATTGACTCCGTCCAGCACACGCCCAGCCATACCACGCGCAGCCAGATCAGGACCGAGTGCGTAAATCTTGAGGTCAGCCGCTGCTGCCTGGATTTTCGCTGCTGCCGCGCTGCCGTTCGTTACCGCGTAAACCGCGTCTTCGATCAGCAATACAGCAGAACCTTTGGTGGCCATACGCAGGCAGCTTTCCAGCGAACCGCGATCTGTGGCCGATTTATTTACAATATGCAGCATATCCGTATCCCTTAGAAGCTGATCACGACGTCTTGCTCTGCCATGAGATTAGCCATCTCGGCGACAGAAAGCGTCGTCACATCGACAATCAGGTCATCTTCGGTCAGACCACGCGCATCCATCGATGCCTGATCGACGTAGAGCTTCTCGATGTCGTAGCCATCCAGCGCCCGATAAGTCTTGGAGAAATCCTTGACTTCGATGCCCTTGGTATCAATGCCCTTCAAGAGCTGGTAGACACCGTCATCGGTGAACACCATGCTCACATCCTGATCGAAAGCGGCGGTAATCAGCACCACTTCCAAGCCTTCCAGCGCATACACGGTACCGTGCGGCGCCTTGCGGTTCAGGAACATGAATTTTTTGACGATGCCTGAGCCTTCGTCCATATCGTCCATATCACTCATCTCGTTATTCCTCAATCACCGAACGTCACGAGACGATCGTACTGAATACCCATTTCCACCAACTGGCCCAGACCCGAGATGCGGAAATTGTCGCCCAACACACCGTCCGTGATGCCACGACGCTGTGCCGCAGCCACGCACACCACCAGATCGACGCCGTGATCAGCAGCCAGCTTCGACCAGCGAGCGGCTACATTACGGTCATCCTGCGGCGGGGTTGCCAAACGCGACGAGTTGTACACGCCGTCATGGTAAAAAAACACACGCGGGACTTTGTGTCCCTTCTCGATTGCCGTACGGGCGAAAAGGTAAGCAGAATCGCTTGCCTGATGGCTGTATGGGCCTTCGTTAACAAGTATGCCGAATTGCATGGCTAGCTCAAACTCCGAAAAAATCTGTCATTTTTATCAGGAAACCGCCGCAGCCGAGGCCACGGCGGCACCGATAGCGTCCCGAAACAGCTTAGAAGCGAATGTGCGCCGAAGCGTTCAGGTTGGAACGGCTGCCACGCCAGTTATCAATGTGATACTTGGTGAAGGGCAGACCGGTCTTCTCAAAGAATGCAGGCCAGCCAATACGCTCGATCCAGTCATTCATGCGCTCCCAAGGCTTGCCATCTGCCTTGTAGGTAGCCAGGATCTTGCGAACCACTTCGCCCACTTCCGGCCAACGCGGGCCTTTGTTCGGCAGGCCGCTTGCAACCAGCTTGTGGAAAGTCGGCTTGGAACGTGCGTTCGAGTTCTTGCCACCCACCCAGATTGCAATCTTGGAATGCTCGGGGTCATTGATCTGCATCGGGGGACAGGGCGGGAAGCAGGCGCCGCAGCAAATACACTTCTTCTCATCCACTTCCAGTGACGGCTTGCCGTTCACCAGAGCAGGGCGGATTGCCGCAACCGGGCAACGTGCCACCACGGAAGGACGCTCACACACGTTGGCAACCAGATCATGATTGATCTTCGGCGGCTTGGTGTGCTGCATGATGATGGCGATGTCAGCCTGGCCGCCACAGTTAATTTCGCAGCAGGAAGTCGACAGCTTGACGCGGTTAGGCATCTCGCACTTGACGAAGTCGTCGTACAGCTCGTCCATCAGCGCCTTGACCACGCCGGAAGCATCGGTGCCCGGAATGTCGCAGTGCAGGAAACCCTGGGTGTGCGCAATCATCGACACCGAATTGGCGGTACCGCCAATGGGGTAACCCTTGTCGCTCAGCGCCTTGATCAGCGGCTCAACCTTGGCGCCATCGGCCACCATGTATTCGATATTGGAACGCGCGGTAAAACGCACGAAACCGTCGCCGAACTGGTCAGCAATATCTGCCAGTTCACGGATGGTGTAGTGATCCATCTGACGTGCCGTACCGGCCTTGACGGTCCAGACCTCATCGCCCGACTCGGCGCGATGATAAAGAACACCCGGCTTCGGATGGCTGTGGAAAGACCACTTGCCATAGTTTTTCACCATCACAGGGTGCATGTAGGGCATCGGATCCGGTGCGCCGGATTCAATAGGCGGACGTAGTTCTGCCATGTTCTATCTCCAACTGATTGATTGCACAGGTCCCGACTCACGCCGGAACCCGCGTTAAACGAAACTTAAGCTGCGGACTCTTTGTACTCGTTCCACTTCTCGACCTGCTCGTCCCAATCGTCGGAACGGAAGTAGGGGTTGGCACGCGGCTGGCTGATCATGCGAGGATCAACCGGGATATCCATGCCTTCGAGGAAGTTGGCCAGACCGATACGCTCGATCATTTCACCGGTACGCTCATGCTCCAGCGCGTTTTCGGCGAAGAAGTCGATGATGTTGCGTGACAGTTCGTTCAGCTTTTCGAAATCCTCGTCGGACTCGAGCTTCATGAACGGAATCACCACGGTACCCATGGTTGCACCAATTTTCAGTACGCTCTTGCCGCCCACCAGGATGCTGACACCCTTGTCAACGCCAGGCAGCAGGCCACCGGGGATCACGTTCAGGCAGTGCATGCAACGTACGCAGTTCTTGTTGTCAATGCACATGGCATTGCCGTCGCCCAAATTGGCGACCGACACGGTGTCGCTGGCAACAACCTTGTCTGCAGCAACCAGGGTGATTGCCTTGGTCGGGCACTTGCTGACCACGTCATTGACCAGATCGGACATGCCATGAGCCTTCATGTAGTCCTGAACCTGAGCTTCGTTCACGCGGATGTTGTCGCGCCAGGTGCCGATGGTTGCCATGTCGGAACGCTGAATGGCGTTGACACAGTCATTCGGACAACCCGAGAACTTGAACTTGAATTTGTAGGGCAGGGACGGGCGGTGCATGTCATCAATGTTGTTGTTGATGACGGTGCGCAGTGCCTTGGCCTCATCAAAGCAGGACATTTCGCAGCGAGCTGCACCAACACAAGACATCGAGGTGCGCAACGCAGGACCAGCGCCGCCAAGGTCAAAACCCATTTCATTGAACGCATCAAATGCGGGCTGCACGTCAGCAGTCTTACACCCTTGAAGCATGATGTCGCCAGACTGGCCATGGAACGCGATCAGACCGGAACCACCGGTTGCCGACCAGGCGTCGCACATCTTGCGCAGCAGATCGGAGGTGTAATGCATGCCAGGGGGCGGCTGGATACGCAGTGTGTGGAATTCGGCAGCCTCGGGGAACAGCGGCTGGTGATTTTCATCTTTCAGCTCGGTGAAACGGGGGATCACGCCACCACCGTAACCAAACACACCAACCGTACCACCCTTCCAGTAACCCTTCATGTGCTGGTAGGACGTTTCCAGCTGCCCCATCAGGTCAACCATCATGTCGTTATCATTAGCCAGACGCTTCAGTCCGGTCACGAAGCTGGGCCACGGGCCTTTCTCAAGCTCGTCCAGATTGGGCGTATCAATCATCTTCTTTGCCATAGTTTTCTCTCCTAGAACATTTCGAAATGCCCGCTTTAGCCGATAGCTTAACGGTATCCCAACATCGTATTGGCTTGGCGGCCGCGCCACCATCATTCTCATGGGTAAATCGCCTACCCCATCATGGTAGGCAACTACCTACCCAAAAGGAGTAGGCAGCGTTTTCCAACGCTTTAAACGCATTGCCCACTGCAGATCGGGGCATTACGCGTCCGCCACAGGAACAAATAAGAGTATTAAAATATTGTTGCAAGCGCAAGCCCCTAGCCACAAAAGGGTTGAAATACGGGGTACGCCCCCCATAAATGCTGGAGTTCCGTGGTTTCGCCCATAAATTAAGGCGGAGTACCTTAAACGTAAATAGCCATTCAGATCGAGATTACATGCCAGAAATTACGCCTCTAGACAAAATGCGGCTGCCCTTTGGCGGTCAGGAAATTGAATTTCAACATCTGACCCATGAATCGGGTGGCGTGCCGTTTCTACGTGTCCGTATTCGTGAAGACAAGCGCTTCACCATTTTTGACGTGGACCCTCTCAGCGCCCAGAAGTGGGGTGCGCTGATGCAGGCATGGGGCAAGGATCATCAAGGAGACGCATCTTGAGTTGGGCAGGCTGGCCAGAGAACAAGCCAGAGGAATACACGCCTACCATGATCGACCTGCAGTTCGATCTGGTCGGCACGACCATACCGGCCGACAGCGCCCAGATGTTGTCTGACGCCCTGCAGAAAGCCTTGCCATGGCTTGGTGAAGAAATGGGCAGCGGCATCCAGCACCTGAAAGGCGCGGAAACCAACAGCGGCGACAGTTCGCTCATCATCAACCGGCGCACCAAACTGTATATACGCGTACCCAAAACACGGGTGAGCGCCGCACAACAACTGATCGGCCAGATACTGGACCTGGATGGCCAGACCCTGCAGATCGGCAATTTCAAGACCCGTGAGTTCAGTCCATTCGCCCACATCTACGCCCATTTCGTTGACACGGGCAGCGTCAGTGAAGAACAATTCGTCCAGGATGTGATGCGTGAACTGGACGGGCACTTCAAACTGCGCTGTGGATTTATCTGCGGCAAGCCGCAGACGCTGCAAGGCGCGTCCGGCCCGCTCACCGGCTTTAGCTTGATGTTGCACGACGTGCCGCCGCACAAATCCCTGCAAATTCAAGACGAAGGTCTGGGTCGCAACCGTTTGTTAGGCTGCGGGATATTTATCCCGCACAAATCCATTGCACCGGTCGCACCGGTGATTCTTTAAAAAACCAAACCTGAAAGGAGTAGTAATCATGGGGTACATGTTGAACGGCGAAGAACTGGAAACAGGCGAAGAAAACTTTCTGCTGGAAGCCAATTTCAGCGATGAAATCGTCCCGGTTATCGCAGAGGCCGAAGGTATCAAGCTGACCGACGCGCACTGGCAAGTCATCAATTACCTGCGCGAGAAGTACAAGGAAGACGGCCAGACCCCCAACTTCCGCAATATGGTCGCCGAACTGACCGACCTGCACGATGGCGTGGACTGGAAAAAAACGCTGTATGAGCTGTTCCCCAACATGCCCGCCCGCCAGGGTTGCCGTGTTGCCGGTCTGCCCAAGCCTTTCGGCAAGGGCGGCTACTGATCCAGGTAGCGCATCCCCGCCGAGCGGGCAGTGTGGCACTCGCCACCCTGCCCGCTTCTTACTTGCAATTGACCTCTCCAGGCTCCATTCATGTTTTCCAATACGCTCGTTACCACTGAAGACCTGGCCGCACATCTGGACGACCCGAACTGGGTCATCCTGGATTGCCGCTTCACCCTCACCGACACCGAGGCCGGTCGGCAGGCTTACATGAAAGCCCATATTCCGGGCGCCCGTTATGTTCACCTGGACGAAGACCTCTCGGCTCTCGTTACCGATACAACCGGACGACATCCACTGCCCGACCCGCACGCGCTGGCCGAAAAGCTCTGCGGATGGGGAATCGGTGTCAACAAGCAAGTCGTGGTGTATGACGACAGTTATGGCGCCATGGCCGTGCGGCTGTGGTGGATGATGCGTTGGCTCGGTCACCCCGGCGTGGCCCTGCTCGATGGCGGCTATCCCAAGTGGCTGCGCGAAAAACACCCGGTCGATGCCGATATTCCCACGCCGCACAAAGCCGCCTGCGCCTGCCTGCCTGAGCCCACCCAGGTCGTCGGGGCCGACGAAGTGATGCACGCCTCCCGCACAGGCGAGCAGCTCATCATCGATGCACGCCCTGATCGCCGTTTTTCCGGCGAGTTTGAGCCACTCGACCCGGTAGCCGGACACGTGCCCGGTGCCATCAACTATCCGTTTGATGAAAATCTCGATGTGGACGGCACTTTTCTGCCGCCCGAGGCGCTGCGCGAAAACTACCAGGCATTGCTCAAGGGCAAACCCGCCTGGCAGGTGCTACACATGTGTGGTTCCGGCGTCACGGCCTGTCACAACATTCTGGCGATGGAAATCGCCGGACTCCCCGGTTCGCGTCTGTATCCCGGCTCGTGGAGCGAGTGGATCCGCGATCCCGCCCGCCCCATCGCCACAGGAGAATAAGCATGGTCAAACCCGTCAGAGTCCGCACTATCTGGTTCAAGAAAGATGGCGAACGAACCGCCGAAGAAATTGCCTCGGCAGTTGCCTCAACCACCTGGCGTGTCGCCGACAAGGCCGTGGACAACCTCGGCCGTGAAAACTACGACATCATCACCCCGGCC
>JAIOJU010000087.1 GCA_019911765.1 Thiobacillus sp. | reverse complement strand
ACCTGCGCCTGATATGTCGCCATTCGCAGTGCCCCAGTGCCGGGCAACTGATCGTCTTGATCGGTGCTGACGATGCCCAGGCTGCTCGACTGGCACCCCTGCCCGCACTGCAATCGGCATTGGAGGCAGGGTTCGGCGCGCTTCAGCAACGTGCGCTGGCAGGGGGCGATGCTACGCTGCCAGAACGGGAGTTGGGAGGATTCGATAAATCCGCCATTGAGCAGATCCATCGCATTCTGATCGAGACTGGACGGGAAGAGTTGAACCAGCTTGAAACGCGCGAAAAAGCGCGAATTCGCGACCAGAATCTGTCGCTGCTGCTGCTGGGAGTAGCCGGACTATGGACCGGATTGGCGCTGCTTGGACTGTACCGGGAAACCACCCGCCTGATCAGGGCAGGCATTCATGCCGAACAGACCATCCGGCAACTCAGCCTTCGTGACCCGCTAACGGGCCTGGCCAATCGGCGATCCCTGCACGAAAGCGAAAAGCATTTGATCGCCACTGCGAAGCGCTCAGGGAAACTGATGGCTGTTCTGGCCATCGACCTGGACGATTTCAAGGCGGTTAATGATAGTTATGGTCATGCGGCGGGCGATCAGGTGCTCGTGACATCGGCAGAGCGGATGAAGTTGCTGCTCCGTGAGTCGGATGTGATCGCTCGTTTTGGTGGAGACGAATTCGTCATCGTGCTGGGCCAGGTCGACGATGCCGAGGCGGTACGTGAAGTCGCAAGCCGTGTGGTGAATAGTCTGTGTCAGCCCATGCAGCTTGCCGGAGGAAGAACCGCACACATCGGGGCATCAGTCGGGATTGCGATATGCCGCGCTGGCGAAAAAACGCTGGAAGATCTGCTCAAGAAAGCAGACACGGCGCTTTACGTTGCGAAACGCGATGGCAAGAACACCTACCGCGAAGCCGACACCTCAGAGGTGTAAAGCTGCCAAGCTGGAGGTTGGGTCCACGTAGACCTGTGGCTCGCGGATGACAACAACACTCAGTCCCAGCGATCGTCGCGCACTTCCACCCATCCTTCTGCAATCTGAACCGGAAAGCAGGCCACCGCGCTGTAAGCCGGCGGCGCGGTGACTGCACCGGTGCGCAGGTTGAAGCGCGCACCGTGACGTGGGCAGACGATTTCTTCGCCTATCCATTCTCCGCTGGCCAGTTCGCCGCCGTCGTGGGTACAGGTGTCTTCGATCGCGCAGTAGTCGCCGTCGAGGTTGAACACCGCCACGGCAACGCCATCGACATTCACTACGCGCCGACTGCCCGGCGGCAGATCTTCCACGCGCGCAACCTTGATCCAGTCATTCATCACACCAGCCCGAGTTGCAACCGTGCTGCTTCGGTCATGCGGCTTTGTTCCCACGGCGGGTCCCAGACAATTTCGACGTGGGCACTGGCCACGCCTTCCACTGCCGCCACGGTCTGCTCGACCTGTGCAGGAAAGCTTTGCGCGACCGGGCAGCCGGGCGCGGTGAGCGTCATCTGTATTTCGACATGGCCGGCGCTATCGATGTCGAGCGCGTAGATCAGCCCGAGGTCATGGATATTGACCGGCAGTTCGGGGTCGTAAATCGTACTTAATGCGGCGATGACCTGCCGCTTCAGGCCGTGTTCGGCACGTTTCTCGGAAGCCAGGCGGACGAGGTTCATTGCGGCGGGGACGGCTGCGAGGGCTGCGGGCAGAACGGCGACGGGCCTTCGGTGCATACCGTTTCGTTGTGCTGTTCGAGTGCGGCCTGCAGGGTATGCCAGGGCAGGGACGCGCATTTCACTCGCATCGGAAATTCATGCACCCCTTCCAGCACGCGGAGTTTGCCGATGCCTTCGGCTGGTGCGTTTTCGGCCAACATGTTGTGTACGCGATGGAACAGTGAAACGGTTTCATCCAGCGGTTTGCCCAGTACCGCTTCGGTCATCAATGAAGCCGATGCCATGCAGATGGCGCAACCGGCCCCCTCGAAGCCGATGTCCTGAATCGTGCCGTCCGCCAGTTTCAGATGCACCTGGATTTCGTCGTTGCACAGCGGGTTGAAACCACGCGCATGATGGGTGCTGCCGCGTGGATTCTTCGGGTAATGCCGCGGGTGGCGGTTGTGTTCCAGGATGACCTCTTCGTAGAGCGAGCGCTGGTCGGTATTCATGTGGTGAGTTCCTTGTTCAGCAGGGGCAACGCGGCGGCCAGATGCGGCTCCAGCCAGTCGGACAGGGCGGCGTTCTTCAGCAGTCCCAGCGCCTCTCCCGCGAAGCCGTGCAACAGCAGTGCGCGTGCCGTGTCGGCAGCGATGCCGCGACTGCGCAGATAGAACACCTGGGCTTCGTCGAGCTGGCCGACGGTTGCGCCGTGGCTGCATCTGACGTCGTCGGCATGGATTTCCAGCTGCGGCTTGACGTCGATTTCGGCGTGCGGCGACAGAAGCAGGTTGCGGCTTGATTGCTGCGCATCGGCCTTTTGCGCGCCCGGCTGCACCACCACGCGCGAATCAAAAATCCCGCGCCCGCGTCCGGTAGCGATGCCGCGCCAGGTCTGACGGCTGGTCGTATGCGGTGCGGCGTGTTCGACATGCAGGTGCTGATCGATATGACGCCGTGCATCGGCGATGAAGAGGCCGTCGAGCTGGCACTCGGCGCCGCTTCCGTTCAGGTTCACGCGGGTGTCGTGGCGCGCCACACGCCCGCCGACAAGGAGCGACAAGGCGTGGTAGCGGCTGTCGCGCGACTGTCCCACCAGGGTCAGGCTGGTATGGGTGGCGGCCGCGCTGTCTTCGTCGAGCTTGATGTGGGTCAGCCGCGCGCCTTCGCCCAGCACGATCTCGGTCACGCTGTTGTGCCAGTAGGGAAGATCGGGGGTACCCTGGTCATGCTCCACCAGCACCGCTTCGGTGCCTGCTTCCAGCACGACGAGATGGCGCAGATGCAGCATGGCGTCGGACTCGCTGGCGTAGTGCGTGACAAACACCGGCGAAGCTTTCCAGCCGACGGGAACGTGCAGCAATAGCCCGTCCTGCCACAGCGCACTGTTGATGTCGGCCAGCGCTGCGCCGCCCGGCAAAGTGTCCGCCAGCCGGCCGAGGTAGCGCACCACCAAGGGTGAGTCGGCATGGTCGGCCAGACCATGCGCGTGGATCGATCTCAAGTCGGCATCCGTCAGGCGGCCATTGCCGAACCTCATCACGATGCCCGGGTAGTCTTCGCTTGCCCAGTCTTCCGCTGCGTGCGGGGCATGCAAATCCATCTGCTCCAGAAAGTCGAGCGCGGTGTATTTCCAGTCTTCGTCGCGCGGGGTCGGCAGCCCGTGCGTGAAAAAGCGCTCCAGTGCCACCTTGCGTGACGCCATCTGCTGTGGCGAACCGATGGTATGTTCGAGCGCGCGTCGGTAGAGCGTGGGATTCATGGCCGCATCTCCTCCAGCGATCCGGATTCGGGTATCAGCCAGCCGTAGCCCCTATCTTCCAGTTCCAGCGCCAGACCGGCATCGCCCGAACGCACGATGCGTCCACCCGCCAGCACGTGCACGTGATCGGGAACGATGTAGTTCAGCAGGCGCTGGTAGTGGGTGACCAGGATGACTGCACGTTCCGGGTGCTTCAGTGCGTTGACACCGTGCGCCACGGTCTTCAGGGCATCGATGTCCAGCCCGGAGTCGGTTTCGTCGAGTATGGCGAGACGCGGTTCCAGCACGGCCATCTGCAGGATTTCGTTGCGCTTCTTCTCGCCGCCGGAGAATCCCTCGTTGACCGCACGATAGAGAAAGCTTTCGTCCATATCGAGCAGCGCCAGCTTGCTCTTGACGGTGTCGAGAAAATCCATCGCATCGAGTTCGGACTCGCCGCGTTGAAGCCGAACGCTGTTGAGCGCACTGCGCAGCAGCTGCACATTGGCCACGCCGGGAATTTCAAGCGGATACTGAAAGGCGAGGAATATCCCGGCGCGGGCGCGTTGTTCGGGCGCCAGCGCCAGCAGATCCTGGCCGACCAAATCCCGATCGAGATAGCGCACGCTGCCCGCGGTCACCGCATAGCCCTCACGCCCGGCCAGTACCTGGGCGAGGGTGCTCTTGCCCGAGCCGTTGGGTCCCATGATGGCGTGCACCTCGCCCGCCTTCACGTCGAGATCGATGCCGGCGAGGATGGGCCTGTCGCCGATGGACACGTGCAGATTGCGAATTTCCAGCATGATGTTCTCCTTGTTGCTTATCCGCAGGCATCAGTCTTCATGACGATGCCTGCTTAACCGATGGCACCTTCGAGGCTCACGGCGAGCAGCTTCTGCGCTTCCACCGCGAACTCCATCGGCAGTTCCTTGAACACTTCCTTGCAGAAGCCGTTGACAATCAGATTCACCGCATCTTCCTCGGAGAGGCCGCGGCTGCGCAGGTAGAACAGCTGGTCGTCGCCAATCTTGCTGGTGGTGGCCTCGTGTTCCACGGTGGCGCTGGGATTCTTCACCTCGATATACGGGAAGGTATGGGCGGCGCAGTGATCGCTCATCAGCAGCGAGTCGCATTGCGTGTGATTGCGTGCATTCGCGGCGGAGGGCAGCACCTTCACCAGTCCGCGATAGGCATTGCTGCCAAACCCGGCGGAAATGCCCTTGGATACGATGGTGCTGCGCGTATTCCGGCCGATGTGGATCATCTTGGTGCCGGTGTCGGCCTGCTGGCGATGGTTGGTCAGCGCCACCGAATAAAACTCGCCGACACTGTCGTCGCCGCGCAGGATGCAGCTCGGATATTTCCAGGTGATGGCCGATCCGGTTTCCACCTGGGTCCATGAAATATGCGCGCGGTCGCCGCGGCAGTCGCCGCGCTTGGTGACGAAGTTGTAGATGCCGCCGCGTCCTTCGGCGTCTCCGGGATACCAGTTCTGCACGGTGGAATACTTGATGCGGGCGTCCTTTAGCGCCACCAGTTCCACCACCGCCGCATGCAACTGGTTCTCGTCGCGCATCGGCGCGGTACAGCCTTCCAGATAGCTCACCGTCGCGCCTTCGTCGGCGATGATGAGGGTGCGCTCGAACTGGCCGCTGTTGCGGGCGTTGATGCGGAAATAGGTGCTCAACTCCATCGGGCAACGCACGCCTTTAGGCACGTAGACAAACGAGCCGTCGGTAAACACCGCTGAGTTGAGCGTGGCGAAATAGTTGTCGGTGTAGGGCACCACCGAGCCGAGGTATTCGCGCACCAGCTCGGGATGCTTCTGCACCGCTTCGGAGAACGAGCAGAAAATGATGCCCAGGCTCTCCAGCTTGTCCTTGAAGGTGGTGGCGACCGACACCGAGTCGAACACCGCGTCCACGGCCACTCCGGCCAGCGCCTCGCGCTCCTGCAGGGGGATGCCGAGCTTTTCATAGGTACGCAGCAGTTCCGGATCGACTTCGGACAGGTCCTTCGGCTGTGAACCGGATTTCGGCGCCGCGTAGTAATGGATGGCCTGGTAGTCGATCGCCGGATGATGCACCGATGACCAGGTCGGCTCGGTCAGCGTCAGCCAGTGGCGATAGGCCTGCAGCCGCCATTCCAGCATGAAATCAGGCTCGTTCTTCTTCGCCGAGATCAGGCGGATGACCGCCTCGCTCAGGCCCTTTGGCACGACCTCCTGTTCGATATCGGTGACAAAGCCCCAGCGGTACTCGTCGGCGACGCGACTGCGCAACTCGGCGTTGCGCGCATCAGGATGGCTGACTTCGGGTTGGCTCATGGCTTTTTCTCCTGCAAGGCTTGTACGTGAACAGACCGCAATTGCGGCATGGCCATGTCGGCCAGACTGACGGCCTCCAGCGCCACCCGCACCGCACGGCTGATGAGTTTCCAGTTGGCGCGGGTCGTGCAACCACCTTCGAGCGAACAGTTGCCCGCGCCGCGCGCGCACTCCGTCAGCGCCACCGGTCCTTCGATCGCGCTCACCACCTCGGCCACCGAAATGGCATGCGGCGCATGGGCAAGGCTGTAACCGCCCCCCACACCGCGAACGCTCGTCAGCAGGTGCGCCTGCAGCAGGCGCTTCAGCAGCTTGGCCACGGTTGGCAGCGGGATGCGCAGTTCATCGGCCAGTTGCGCCGCGCTGAAACTGCGCGCCGGATCGCGTGCAAGTCGCACCATCAACAGCGTGGCGTAATCGGTCAGTTTGGCTATCCGCAACATGGGAACTCCTGAAATGTATAAATAGGACTGAATTGGTACTGTTTAGTTCGGAATGGAGACGAAGCAAGCGTGCAAACAGACCCGGGAAGGCGTTGAGCAGAGAGCCAAGGCTTACATCGCTTGCCTGGTGAACAACATTCAACCCTGAACAGCTGGCCGGAAAATGGGGCTTGGTGTCCTGAAGCGACTTTCCGCTGAAACGAACCGACGGATGAGAGGGGGCGGCAGTCAGGCCGCCTTGCGTCATTCCCCGTTTGAGCGCGACAGAGCACAACGGTTCTTGCCCAGTTCAAGTTCGCTGGCATGCGGCTCGTCCACCTGGGTCAGGCCGGCGTTGACGCGCCTGATCTCGTCGTAGCTCGGCGGGTGGTGCGGCAGGCTGCCTAGAATGTAGGCGGTGAACGCCACCTCGCCCGCGGCCACCTTGCGCAGACCCTGGTTCTGTTCACGCAGGACGCCAAGGCTGGCACGGTAGCAGCCCTGCTGGTCGGCTTCATGCATGGTGCCGAAGTGGGCAGGCAGGACCACGGTTGCATCGGGCAACGCCAGCAGGCGCTGCAGGGAGTGAAATAACAACGGTGCCCAGGCTTCGGCTCTTCCGCCCAGATCGGGGCGGCCGACGGAATCGATGAACAGCGTGTCGCCGCTCAGGAGATAGCGGTTGTCGACCAGCAGGTTGACCATGCCCAGCGTATGACCGGGAACATGCAGCGGACGCACGCTGACTTCGCCCAGCGCAAAGCTCGCCTCGTCTTCCAGATAGCGGTAGGTGAAGGCCGCTGGAAGCAGGTCTTCGGGGTGGACGGCGTCATAGGGATGCAGCCGGTAGTCCACCTGCAGTTGTCGCGCCAGGGCGACGCCGCCGCTCACATGGTCGGCCTGCAGGTGACTGTCGATCACCGCCTTGACGGTCCAGCCATGCTCGGCCAGCAGCTGCGTGTAGCGATCGGCATGGCGGGCAGGGTCAACCACCAGCGCTTCCTTGCCGCTTGCCACCACATAGCTCAGGCAGCCCTTGGCCGGGCGGCTGATTTGAATAATCGTGAGGCGCTCGGATTCGACGATCGGCCGCATCTCGTAGTGGTCGCCCCAGGCCACCATGCCGCCTTCGAGGTTGTAGGCGTCATAGCCCTGTCGGCGCAGTCCCTCGGCAACGTGCGGCGAGGTATCGCCCTTGGCGCACACGACCAGCAGCGGCTCGCCCTCGGGCAACCTGCCTTGCAGACGCTGGGGGACGATACGTGCCACCGCCGCGGCGATTTCCTCATTCTCGTCTTCCAGGTCGAGCAGTTCGAAATAGGGGATGTTGAGGCTGTGGAGCGGCGCCCGGCCCTCGATTGTCCACTGTGCGAACTCATCCTCGTTGCGCACGTCGAGTATGGCGAAACGGCGGGCGTCGCTCAGCTGATGATGCAGATCTGTCGGCGTCCAAACAGGCACGTGGCTGTCGGTCATGTCGTCGATCCCTCAAACTTGAGGCTATATTCCTGTAGACCCGAATTACAGAAAATGATTTCCTCGCCGGGGGTGTCACCCCGGCACGATGTGATGAACGGGCAGCTTCGACATCTGCCATGCGTCTGTCTTCGCGTCGTATTGGGATGACGTGAAAACATGCCATGCGGCATCGTCCAGCTGCGGATGGTCGGCCCGATAATAGTAGCCGGGCCAGCGCGTTTCCTGCCGGAACAGCGTATGCCGGATCACGGCCTCGGCCGTCAGGACCCGGTGGTGCAGTTCCCATGCCCGCTGCAGCTGATGGAGGTTCTCGGCACCGATATGGCCGAGGTCTTCCTTCAACATGGCGAGCAACTCCAAGCCCCGGTTGAGCATGGGTTCACTGGTCACATAAAAGGTACTGACGCCGCCGGCATACTCATCCATGAGTTTTCCCAGCCGCTGCAGGCCCTGAAGCGGACTGATGTAGCTGGGCGCCACCGTTCCGGCGACGATCTCGTTCCGGCCCACCCGGTAATTTTCGAGTGGCCGGAAGATCAATTCCTCGAGCACCCTGATCTGCGTTTCGTCCACCTGCGGTGCATCGCCTTGCTGTTCCATGACATACCTGACCGCCGACTTTCCGGCCAGTTTTCCCTCGGTAAAGGAGCCGGACGAAAACTTGTGTGCGGAGCCACCCACCGTGTCGCCGGCGCCGAAGAGTCCTTCAACCGTGGTCATCCGGTTGTAACCCCACTGGTAGTCTGCTGGTGCAACGTCCTCCGGCCCGCTGACCCAGGCACCGGAACAGGTGGCGTGAGACCCCATGACGTAGGGCTCGGAGGTGATCAGTTCGGACGGCGTGTTCCTGGGGTCGATGTTCTGCGAGGCCCAGACCACTGCCTGGCTGACGGTCATGTCGAGGAAATCCTCCCAGCCGGTTTGCTCCTTCTCGCTGGTGTCGAGCGACGCCTGCGTCTGCATGTAGATGGGGCCCCTGCCGGCCTTGATTTCTTCAAGCATCGCGTGATTGCGCAGGCAGGTCGGAACCGGCTCGGCATCCGCATACTTGCCCACGATGGATCGGGTCTGCTCGAGCCAGGCGGCCTCATATTTCTCCCCATAGGCGTTGGTCGCATACGACTTGAGGAGCAGAAACCAGGCCCCGACCGGACCATAGCCATCCTTGAATCGTGCGAGAACGATCTTGTTCTCCATCTGCGTCATTCTGGCGCCGGTCGGGATCAAGAGACCGTAGGCCGATCCGCTGCTCCAGGGGGCATACCAGGTCCGCCCCATACCTTCGCCGGCCGCCCTGGGCCGGTAGATGTGCGAGGCGCCGCCGGCGCTGACGATGACCGCTTTTGCCCGGAAGACGTAAAAAGTCCCGTTCCGCATGTCGAAGCCGACGGCGCCGGCGACCCGGTTGGGGCGTGCCTTGTCCATCAGCAGATGCGTCACCATGATCCGGTTGTAGACCGTGCTGGCTGCTTTTCGAGCGGCCTCGGCGATGATCGGCTTGTAGCTCTCGCCGTGAATCATGACCTGCCATTTGCCTTCCCGCATGTAGTGGCCGTTCTTCGGGTCTTTCAGGATCGGCAGCCCCCACTCCTCGAATGTGTGGACCGTGGCATCGACATGGCGGGCGATATCGAAGACCAGGTCCTCCCGCACCAGCCCCATCAGATCGCCGCGCGCGTAACGCACAAAATCGTCGGGCTGGTTTTCGTTCCACTGCATGCCCATGTAACAGTTGATGGCCGACAGGCCCTGTGCGACGGCGCCGCTGCGCTCGATGTTGGCCTTTTCGACGACGACGATTTTCAAATCCCGCCCCCAGTAGCGGGATTCCCAGGTGGCGCCGCAGCCGCTGAAGCCGCCGCCGATGACGAGGATGTCTGCTTCGACGAACCGGGTTTTTCTGGACGAGAACAGGCTCATGGCATCGCCCCGGCTTGTTCGTGGAAGGAGGGCAGGCTGGGCAGTGCCCCTACCTTGAGGGCATCGGGTTCGTGTGCGAGCAGCTGGGAACTCAGGCTGCTGGCGGCAGGCGCCTCGTAATCGGACGGCGGCCTGATGGAACCCCATGGCGTCGTCCTGATCGGGAAGGTGAATGCCTTCTCCCGCCCGTCGCGGAATCGTATCTTCCAGGAGATGATTCCCTTCGCCTCTTCCCTGCGCACCCGGACCTTGTGACCCAGCGGGGCAAAGTCCGCATAGCCGCGAACGTCGATCGCATGCTGTGGGCAGGCTTTCACGCACGAGTAGCACTCCCAGCAGAAATTGGGCTCGATGTTGTAGGACCTGCGGTAAACCGGGTCGATATGCATGATGTCGGAAGGGCAGATGTCCACGCACTCGCCGCAGCCGTCGCATCGCGTCATGTCAGTGTAGGTGGGCATGTCGATTACCTCACGCCGTCATGGCCTGGAGCGGGGAGGTCGGAGGAACCGTCGGCCTCCTCGACCCGGCGCTGGAACGCAACCACCGGTTTGTAGAACATGTGGGCGAACTTGGACCAGAACACGGACACAAAAAGCAGCGTCGTGAAAAACAGGTAGAGGCCGAAAAACAGCAGGATCACCACGGGATTGGCCTGCGTTTGCACGGCATGCCAAATCAGCGCGAATGCCGCGCTGCCGATCAGCGAGCCGACGAACAGATCGGCGCGTCCAACATGGAAGGGCGAGTCACCGTCATGAACGACGTTGACCCTGAGGAAGAAGAAAAACCACAGGGCACCGACAAGAATCATCGATGCACCGAGATCCCACAGGAGCGGCAGGATGGCTGGGGTAGGTGTGGATGCGGGATAGGCGAACACCATCGCGATGGTGGACAGCACATGGAGCAGGAAGCCGTACATCATGAGCAGATGGGATGTGCGCCGCTTCCATTTGCCGAACTCGCCGGAAACGGCGGCTTCGGCAAGTGTTCTTGCCACCAGGGACGCGGTCTCCCACCTGCCGAGCAGCCGCTGTGCGGCAGCCTTTGCATGCGCCCGCCGCCGCGCGAAGAATAGGGCGCTGCCCTTGTGCATCGTGTCGAGCAGGGTTCCGGCGACTACAGCGACCAGCATCAGAACGATGTAGGCCTGCATCGCAATTACGGGCAGAAAATCTGTCAGGGAGAGAAACGGATTGTTGGTAAACATCATCATCTCCGAAGTCAATTTGCTCAGGCTCCGAGCGGAACACATGTTTGCGCGGCTATGAAAACCAGCGCAGGAAAGCCGCTGCCGTCAGGGCGATGGCAGCCAGCGCAGCCAGACTCCTGAAGGCACGCATCACGCTCATGCGTCCCCAGTTCTGGCCACGCAGTAGATAGACGGCGGCCAGCAGGAACCCGCTTGTCGCTGCCGCCACCTTGACAGCAAGCGCGATCATGGCGATGCCGCTCAGGTCTGGCGTCTCACCATAGAAATAAAGGCTGGTGAGGCCGAACAAGCCGCCACTGGCAATTTGTGCGCCCCATGCTCCGAGAATCAACCAGCCGAACGTGCGCCCATATTCCAGACGGGAAACTGGCCACAATGCGAATATCGCGCCACCCAGCACGGCGGCGGCGCCGAAGTTGTGCACCACCTGGGTCAGTGCGTAGGCGAGGTTTTCCGGCAACATTATTCATTCCACCGTGACCTGGATGCACTGCCCAATGCCGATGGGAACGTGCGCCTTGTTCACTACCTTGACGCAGAGACTGCGCTTGCCGGATGACAGGCCATTCAGCGAATAGCTGCCCTCGAGCTTGCGCAATATCGCCACTTCCTTGTTGTCGATGTAGAAATGGGCGTGATCACCGTTCGGGCCAGGGTCGATAGCATAGACAAGCTTGTTCTCGTCCAGTGCATCCAGCGTGGTGCCGTCTGCCGGCGAAGAGATGAGCACCTTGCCCTGTCCCAGGCTGGTTGAGGGAACGACCAGCAAGAATCCGAGCGTGGCGATGGCGGCAAGATGTTCTTTGTTCATGATGCGCTCCTTTCCAATGGCAAAACCATGTATTGAAAATCCGGTCTGGATCCGGCCTGCGCCGGTTTCAAGCCGCCAGCTTTTTGTACTCGACCCACCTGGCCGCCTGTTCGTCCCAGTCGTCGCCGCGGAAGTAGGGGTTGGCACGTGGCTGGCTGATCATGCGAGGGTCAACCGGTAGATCCATGCCTTCGAGGAAGTTGGCGAGACCAATACGCTCGATCATTTCTCCGGTACGCTCGTGGTCCAGCGCGTTTTCCGCAAAGAAATCGAGCAGGTTGCGCGCCAGTTCGTTGAGCTTGTCGAAATCCTCATCGCTTTCCAGCTTCATGAACGGAATGATCACGCTGCCCATGGTGGCGCCAATTTTCAGCACACCCTTGCCGCCCACCAGTATCGACACACCCTTGTCCTTGCCGGGCAGCAGGCCGCCGGGGATGACATTCAGGCAGTGCATGCAGCGCACGCAGTTCTTGTTGTCGATGCACAGGGAATTGCCATCGCCCAGACTGGCGACCGATAGATGCGGGTCGGCCACCACTTTGTCGGACGCCACCACCGTGATGGCCTTGGTCGGGCAAAGGCCGACGACATCGTTATAGAGGTCTTGCGTGCCGTGCGCCTTGAAGTAGTCCTGCACCAGGGCTTCGTTGACGCGGATGTTGTCGCGCCAGGTGCCGATGGTTGCCATGTCGGAACGCTGTATGGCGTTGACGCAGTCGTTCGGGCAACCCGAGAACTTGAACTTGAACTTGTAGGGCAGGGACGGGCGGTGCATGTCATCGAGGTTGTTGTTGATGACGGTGCGCAATGCACGCGCTTCGTCGAAACAGGACATTTCGCAGCGCGCCGCGCCAACACAGGACATCGAGGTGCGCAGCGCAGGACCCGCGCCGCCGAGATCGAACCCCATCTGATTGAGGCCATCGAAGGCTTTTTGCAAGTTCGCGGAGCTGATGCCCTGGAACATGATGTCGCCGGACTGGCCGTGAAAGGCGATCAGGCCGGAGCCGCCGTTGTCGACCCACACATCGCATAGCTTGCGCAACAGGTCGGAGGTGTAGTGCATGCCGGCAGGCGGCTGCACGCGCAGGGTGTGGAACTCGGCCACTTCGGGGAATATCGGCTTGCCCGCTTCATCCTTCAGCTCGGTAAAGCGCGGAATGATGCCGCCGCCATAACCGAACACCCCGACGGTGCCGCCCTTCCAGTAGCCTTTCATGTCCTTGTAGGACCTTTCCAGCTGGCCCATGAGGTCGCCCATCATGTCGTTATCCTTTGCCAGGCGCTTGAGTCCGGTTACGAAACTTGGCCACGGACCAGTCTCGAGCTGGTCGAGCAGGGGAGTGTCATAGGGGGGGCGTGTAGGTGACATGGCAGCATCCTTTCCGAAATGAAAGTCATGCTTCAATCTAGTCAATACTTGAGTGATTTACTAGGGAATGCCCGTGCAACGAATTGCCTCACAAAGAATGTAACCACTGAGCCTTGGTGTTATTGATTCGGCCTGATGAAGTTTGAAGTGATATTGAAGGCCGATTTGCCCCGGCTCTGTGAGACAGCGCGGGAGGACGAATCAACAAGCATTAAAAACAGCGTTCAATTGAGGCGGTTCCACGAACTGACCGACTCAAGGCAACGCAAGAAACGTTTTACGGGTTCAAACATCACCTGGCCGCCTCAATAGGTCAATTCTGGCTATTGCTGAGCGGTATGATTTTCTGAAATACCCCCACAAATACACCCAGAATCTCTGGATGTTACGGGACATGGATTGTTCAAGTCGCCGCCAACCAACTTATCCACATACCTCTTTTGTTTGTCATTTAGCATGGCCATCGCTTACTATCTGATTCAACAAGAAAAATTATGCGTTTCGCGGAAAAAATACTAACGAAATTATGGGCTTGCGTACGGCAAATACATGACCAAGAAATCCCTCTCCGAGCGGGACATCTGCAGCAAATTCATCACTCCGGCAGTCACCGGAGCAGGCTGGGATCTCCATACCCAGATCCGCGAAGAAGTCTCCTTCACCAAGGGCCGCATCATCGTGCGCGGCAAGCTGCACAGCCGTGGCCAGCAGAAGCGCGCCGACTACATCCTCTACTACAAGCCCAACCTGCCCATTGCGGTCATTGAGGCCAAGGACAACACCCACAGCGTAGGCGACGGCATGCAGCAGGCACTGAACTATGCCGAGACGCTCGACGTCCCCTTCGTTTTCAGCAGCAACGGCGACGGCTTTCTGCTCCACGACCGTACCGGCCAGACCAACCCCATGGAGCGCGAAATCGCCCTGGCCGACTTCCCCAGTCCGGAAGCGCTCTGGCAGCGTTACTGCACCTGGAAAGGACTGGCAACGCCGGAAACCCACGCCACGGTAGAAACGCCCTATTACGACGACGGCACAGGCAAGATGCCACGCTTCTACCAGGTCAACGCCATCAACCGCACCATCGAAGCCATTGCCAAGGGTCAGCAACGGATTTTGCTGGTAATGGCGACCGGCACGGGGAAAACCTACACCGCCTTCCAGATCATCTGGCGCTTGTGGAAATCCAAGACCAGGAAACGCATCCTGTTCCTCGCCGACCGCAACATCCTGGTTGACCAGACCCGCACCAACGATTTCAAGCCGTTCGGTCAGGCCATGACCAAGATCACCCACCGCCAGGCCAACAAGGCATTTGAAATTTACCTCTCGCTTTATCAGGCCGTCACCGGCAACGAGGAAGAAAAGAACATCTACAAGCAGTTCTCGCCGGACTTTTTTGATCTCATCGTGGTGGACGAATGCCATCGCGGCAGCGCCGCCGAAGAGTCGGCCTGGCGCGACATCCTGGAATACTTTTCGTCCGCCACCCAGGTTGGCATGACCGCCACGCCCAAGGAGACCAAGGACGTCTCCAATATCCACTACTTCGGCGAGCCGGTTTACACCTACTCGCTCAAGCAGGGCATCGACGACGGCTTCCTTGCCCCCTACAAGGTGGTGCGCATCGACTTCGACATCGACCTGTTGGGATGGCGGCCAAAAAAAGGCCAGACGGACAAATACGGCAACCTCGTCGAAGACCGCATCTACAACCAGAAAGACTTCGACCGCGACATCGTCTTCGACGAGCGCACCCAATTGGTCGCCTGGAAGATCACCCAGTACCTGCAACAGACCGGCGAGTACCAGAAGACCATCGTTTTCTGCCAGGACATCGACCACGCCGAGCGCATGCGGCAGGCGCTGGTGAATCTCAACCCGGAGCGCGTCAAGGAAAACCGCAAGTACGTCATGCGCATCACCGGCGATGAACAGGAAGGCAAGGCCGAACTCGACAACTTCATCGACCCCGAGAGCCGCTACCCCGTCATCGCCACCACCAGCAAGCTGATGACCACCGGCGTCGATGCCCAGACCTGCAAGCTGATTGTGCTCGACCAGCGCATCCAGTCCATGACCGAGTTCAAGCAGATCATCGGCCGCGGCACCCGCATCAACGAGGATTTCGACAAGTTCTGGTTCACCATCATGGACTTCAAGAAGGCGACGGAACTGTTCGCCGATCCGGACTTCGATGGTGACCCGGTGCAGATTTTCGAGCCCGGTGGAGAAGAACCTCCGGTCCCGCCGGATGAGCCGGACATTCCCGAGGAAGGTGGTGATGAGCCGCTGCCGCCACCCGAGCCGCCACTGCCACCGGATGAGCCCGGCGAACCCCGCACCAAGTACGTGATCGGTAGCGACGTCGCAGTCTATGTCGTCGCCGAACGTGTCCAGTACTACGGCCCCGACGGCAAGCTCATCACCGAATCGCTCAGGGATTACACCCGCCGCGCCGTGCGCAGGGAATACGCCTCGCTGGACGACTTCCTGCGCCGTTGGACCAGCGCCGACAAGAAACAGGCGCTGCTCGAAGAGCTCGCCGCACAAGGCGTGCTGCTTGAGGCCCTGGCCGAAGATGTCGGCAAGAAACTCGGCAAGGACTGCGACCCCTTCGACCTCATCTGCCACGTCGCCTTCGACCAGCCGCCGCTGTCGCGCCGCGAGCGCGCAGAGCAAGTCAGGAAGCGCGACGTGTTCACCCAATACGGACCACAGGCGCGCAAGGTGCTGGAAGCCTTGCTCGACAAGTACGCCGACACCGGAATCTCCAATATCGAGGACATCCGGGTGCTGACGCTTGATCCTTTAAGCCAACTAGGAACCCCTCAGGAGATCGTGGAGAATTTTGGCGGCGCAGACGGCTACAAGCGCGCCTTGAATGACATAAAGAAAGAACTTTACGCATGAAAATCTGCGCGCCATTAACGAAACTCCTGTGGATTTTCACGGCTTCCCTGCTTGCCAGTGGTCCGCTGCTGGCGGAAACGCTGGACATCAGGCCGGGGCTGCGCACCGGCGAAATCTATCGCTGGGACTACCAGCGTGCAATGGAACAACAGTCCGAGGGCAAACCAAAGAAATCGGGCGCAAGTATTACGGCTGTAACGGCCAAAGTGCTTGAATCCTCCGCTTCCGGGTATGTCCTTGAGTGGCGTTACGGCAAGACCCGCCTGCTGGATTCTGATCAAGCAAAGGCATTGGCCCAGAAGGATATGCAGTGGATAAGGGATTTTGCCAAGGAACTGCGATTCGAACTGCAACTAGGCCCGGATGGGCAGTTTGTTCAGCTTCGCAATTACGAGCAAATCAAACCCAAGATTGACCAGATGATCGAGCGCGTGCTGGCAATGGCAGCCCAGGAGAATAAATCCAGCCCAGAGGAAATGAAGCAAGTGGGCGACATGATGAGGGGCATGTTTGCCAGCCGGGAGCGCGTTGAGTCCCTGATGCTGAAGGATGTACGGCTCCTGCTCTTTCCCTTTGGAATGTTGCTTGATTCCGATGCGCCCTTAACCTACCAGGCGCCGCTGCCCAATCCTTTTGGTGGCGAAAATCTCCAAGCCGACGGGGTGATTTCACTGACATCGCTTAACCGTAAGCGCGGCATCGCCACCGTGAACCTTGACCAAAAGCTAAGCCCCGACAGCGTGACAAAAATGATTACTGCAATGACCCAGAAGATGGGCGAGAAACGTCCTGCCCCCGAAGAGCTCGCCAAGCTGAAAGCTGACATTACCGACAAAGCAAGCTACACGGTCAATTTGAAGTCCGGTTTCGCTAGCAAGGTCGAGTTCATGCGAACCGTTTATATGCCTGGCGGCCATCGCATCGACAAAGTCAGCTTCAATAGCACCCACTGATTACCTTCTAATGTCCATTTCCACCACCATCAAATCCATCCAGGACATCATGCGCAAGGACGTTGGCGTCGACGGCGACGCGCAGCGCATCGGCCAGCTGGTCTGGATGTTCTTCCTCAAGATTTACGACGACAAGGAAACCGAGTACGAGCTGCTCGACGACGCCTACCGCTCGCCCATCCCCGAGCCGCTGCGCTGGCGCAACTGGGCGGCCGATGCCGAAGGCATCACCGGCGACGAGCTGCTGGATTTCGTCAACAACCAGCTTTTCCCCACCCTCAAGAACCTGCAGCCCGCGCCGGACGACCAGCGCGGCTTCGTCATCAAGAGCGTGTTCGAGGACGCCTACAACTACATGAAGTCCGGCCACCTGATGCGGCAGGTGATCAACAAGATCGTCTCCGGCCTCGACTTCAACAAGACGCACGACCGCCACCTGTTCGGCGACCTCTACGAACAAATCCTGCGCGACCTGCAAAACGCCGGCAACGCGGGCGAGTACTACACCCCGCGCCCCGTCACCCAGTTCATGGTCGAGATGGTCGATCCCCGGCTCGGCGAAAAGGTGCTCGACCCCGCCTGCGGTACCGGCGGTTTTCTCACCAGCACCATCGAGCACGTGCGCCGCCACCAGGTCAAAACCGTCGAGGACGAGCAGCGCCTGCAGCACAGCATCCACGGCGTCGAGAAGAAGCCGCTGCCGCACCTGCTGTGCACCACCAACATGATCCTGCATGGCCTGGACGTGCCCAGCAACGTCCGCCACGACAACACCCTGGCCCGGCCCCTGCGCGACTATGGCCCCAGGGATCGCGTCGATGTCATCGTCACCAACCCGCCCTTCGGCGGCATGGAAGAAGACGGCATCGAAAACAACTTCCCCACCAGCTTTCGCACCCGCGAAACCGCCGACCTGTTTCTCGTGCTGATCATGCACCTGCTCAAGGATGGCGGCCGCGCCGCCCTGGTGCTGCCCGACGGCACCCTGTTCGGCGAAGGCATCAAGACCCGCATCAAGGAACAGCTGCTGGAAACCTGCAACCTGCACACCGTGGTGCGCCTGCCCAACGGCGTCTTCAACCCCTACACCGGCATCAAGACCAACCTGCTGTTCTTCACCAAGGGCACGCCCACCGAGCACGTCTGGTTCTACGAACACCCCTATCCCCCCGGCGTAAAAAGCTACAACAAGACCAAGCCCATGCGCATCGAGGAATTCGAGGCGGAGAAAGCCTGGTGGGCCAACCGGGTGGAAAACGAATGCGCCTGGAAAGTCAGCGTCGCCGACATCAAGGCGCGCAACTACAACCTCGACATCAAGAACCCGCACAGCCCGGACGCCGTGATCCACGATCCGGACGAACTGCTCGCCGACTACGCGAGCCTGCAACAGAAAATCGCCGCCACCCGCGACC
>JAIOJU010000086.1 GCA_019911765.1 Thiobacillus sp. | reverse complement strand
GAGTTAAATCATCAATAACAGTCGATTCTTTCTATTTTATATATAGACTTTTATCTATGATTGATTGAACATGTAAGCCGCCATGCGCCACCACACCACCTTCCGTCAGCTGGAAATCTTTGAGGCCATCGCCCGTCTGGGCAGCTTTACCCGCGCCTCCGAAGAGCTGTTTCTCACCCAGCCCACCGTCTCCATGCAGATCAAAAAATTGACGGAAAGTGTAGGCGTGCCGCTGGTGGAACAGGTCGGCAAGAAGCTCCACCTGACGCCGGACGGGCGGGAACTGGCGCAGGCGACCCGCGAAATCTTCAGCATTCTCGACCACTACACCATGTCGGTGGACGAACGGCGCGGACTTAAACAGGGCAAGCTCAGCCTGATGGCGATCACCACCGCCTCCTATTTCGCCCCGCGCCTGCTGGGCGAATTCGTCAAGCTCTATCCAGGCATCGACGTCAGCCTGCGCGTCACCAACAAGGAACAGGTGCTGGCCAGCATCGCCGACAACCTGGACGATCTGTATTTTCTCGGCCAGCCGCCGGAAGATATCGACGTCATCGCCACCCCCATCATGGACAACCCCATCGTCGTGCTGGCCGCGCCGGACCACCCATTGGCGCGCAAGAAGAATATCAACCTGGAACGCCTGGCCAGGGAGCCCTGGCTGATGCGCGAAAGAGGCTCCGGCACGCGACTCGCCATTGAGCGGCGCTTTGCCGAAAACGGCATCACCATCCACCCGCGCCTGGAACTGGGCAGCAACGAGGCGATCAAGCAGGCCATCCTCGCCGGCCTCGGCATCTCCGCGCTCTCCCGCCATGCCCTCACCCTGAACCAGCCCGACCAGTTTGCCGTGCTTGACGTCGAGGGCTTCCCCATTTTGCGGCACTGGTATGCCGTCTATCCAGCAGGCCGGCAACTCTCGGTGGTGGCGCGGGCGTTTCTCGACTATTTGCTGGGGCGCGAGGAGTCGCCCCCCACCTCGCCTGTTACTTCGTCAATGCCATGAAAAGCTCCGGCAGTTTCTCCGGCAGACGCTGGATGTTGTCGATCACCGTGTACTGGCGGCCGAAAATAGTGCTGACGTATTCGTCAGCCTTGGGATCAAGGCTGATGCAGTAGGTGAAGATCCCGTTGCGGTCGAGTTCCTTCACTGCCTGGCGCGTGTCTTCGATCAGCAGCTGTTCATCGTTGCTGTCGATGTCCGAGGGCTGGCCATCGGTGAGGATGAGCATGAGCTTCTTGTCGGCAGGCCGTGCTTCCAGGTAATGCGCGGCGTGGCGCATGGCCGCACCCATGCGGGTGGAATAACCGGCCTGCATGGCGGCCAGGCGCGCCTTGGCGTCGTCGCCCCAGCGCTCGCTGTAGCCCTTGATGTGCAGGTAGCGCACGTCGTGGCGGGTGTTGGAGTGGAAGCCGGCGATGGCGAACGGGTCGCCCAGTTGCTCGACCGCCCAGGCCAGCAGCGAGACGGCTTCCTGGCTGAGTTCGAGGATGGTCTGGTCGCTGCCCGCCGCTTTCTCGTTGAGGGATTCCGACAGGTCGAGCAGCAGCATTACCGAGATGTCGCGGCCGTTGGTGCGGTGGCTCATGTTGATGCGCGGGTCGGGGGTGGCGCCGCCCTTGAAGTCGATCAGTGAGCGCAGCGCCACGTCGAGGTCGAGTTCGCTGCCTTCTTCCTGATAGCGGATGCGCACCTTGTCCTGCGGTTTGAGCAGGTCGAGCATGCGCTTCAGGCGCTTGGCCAGTGCGCCGTGTTTCAGCAACAACTTGTCGATGTCGGCGGCGTTGCCTTGCGGATGCAAGGCTTCATAGACGCTGGCCCAGTCCGGACGATAAGTCTGGCTGTGGTAATCCCATTCCGGGTAGTGGCGTGGCGGCAGGCCCTTCAGTTCCTCGCCCGGCTCGATCTTGCGCTTGGCGTCGAAAGCCTCCTCTTCGTCGCCTTCCTCGATGAATTTCCACATCTGGCGGTTGTCGTCACGGTAGTCGATCACCGTGTCGGCGAAATGAATCCTGGCGAGCTGGTCGCTCTGGCGCCGGGTTTTGGCAACGTAGCTCAGGGCCAGGTCAGCGATTTCCGCGGTGCTGGATGCGCGCTGCCCTGATTCATCTGGCGCCATCAAGGCGTGAAAGCGCTGCACGAAGTCGAGCAGATCGGCATCGCCATAGCCGTGCTCGGGGTCGAGCAGGGCACGCGACAGCATGGCCATGCGGTGGCGCAGACAGGAGGTGGTTTCCTCGTCACAGGCACCTTCGACCGGCTTCGGATGCAGCGCCAGGAAGATGCGCCTGAGGCCGGGGTATTCGCGGCACAGCAGGATTTCGATCCGACAATCCTCGAAAAACTCCACCGCCATGCGCTGGAACGGGCTCCAGTTGTCAGCGATCTGGGCCTCGGTCCAGCGCCGGTGGCCGACCATGTGGGCGAGTGTGACGCGGTAGCGGTCCAGACCGCTAACGCGGTCTCCCTCTCCCCCGGCCCCTCCCCCAAAAGGGGAGGGGAGAAAGTCGTCGTACACATCCGGAATGCGCATGCCGAGCTTGTCGTAATACGGCACCGGCTTGCGCAGTTCGTCGAAGGCGGTGGAATACGGCACCAGTTGTTCCGCTTCCTGCCACAGGCCGCGCAGGTAGAGATCGAGCTTGCGCTCGACGTCCATGAACAGGGTGCCGTGCCGCTCGCGTTGCAGGATGGCACGGCTGTCGGCGGATTGCAGACTGAAATAGTCCTTCTGCCGCTCCGGATGGGTGCGGTAGTTGCGGATGCCGTATTCCACCCAGTTGCGCAGACCGGCCACACTGAGCTGGCCCAGCAGGAACGATGCCTGATCAAAAAAATCGGGCAGGCCGGGGCTGGGGAAAGTAGTGTGGTGGCCGTGGATGGAACCGGTGGTGCGCTCCATCAAATCCAGGGCAATGTCCAGATAACGGCCCATCCGCTCCTGCGAGTGCAGCTTGCGTGCGACCGGCGCCAGGGTTTGCAGGAAGGGCGTGATGGCCTTGCCGTTGGGCGATTTCTGCATGCGCTGGATCAGGGCCATCACCTCGGGCAGGGCGGATTCACCCAGGGCCCTGGCGGTGGTCGGCCATTCCTCCATGAACGCCAGCATCGGTTCGACGCCGCGTCCCAGCTTGCCGATGATCCGTGCGGCTTCCAGATAGGCATCCAGCCCCTCACGCGTGAGGATGGCCAGGGCTTCCGCCATGACGTCCTCGAACACGTCCGCGATCGGCTTGAAGCCGGTGTCAATCTGGGCCCAGTAGGCCTTCATCAGGGGGTGCTGGTATTCGGTTTCGGTCATGGCCGCTTTTCGTTCCTCTTCCGTCTGCGGGAAAGGGTGCTCATCAGGCAAACGTGGCATCGATGGCGTGATCCAGCGTCTCGCGAATGTCGGCGTCATCGGTGATGGGACGCACCAGCGCCATGCGGCAGGCGTCCACCGGATCCACCCCATCCTTGATCAGGGTGGCGGCATACACCAGCAGGCGGGTAGAGATGCCTTCATCCAGGCCATGGCCTTTCAGGTTGCGCGCGGTATGCGCAATCTTCACCAGTTGGCCGGCAGCGGCTTCGTCGAGGCCGGTTTCCTTGGCCAGAATGGTGGTTTCCAGTTCGGCACCCGGATAATCGAAATCGAAGGCGGTGAAACGCTGCTTGGTCGACTGCTTCAGGTCCTTCATCAGCGACTGGTAGCCGGGATTGTAGGAAATCACCAGCTGGAAGTCGGGATGCGCCTGGATCAGCTCGCCCTTCTTGTCCAGCGGCAGGGTACGGCGGTGGTCGGTGAGCGGGTGGATCACCACGGTGGTGTCCTGGCGCGCCTCGACGATTTCGTCGAGATAGCAGATGGCGCCGATGCGCGCAGCGGTGGTGAGCGGGCCGTCGAGCCAGCGCGTGCCGTTGGCTTCGAGCAGGTAGCGGCCGACCAGATCGCTGGCGGTCATGTCCTCGTTGCAGGCTACGGTGATCAGCGGCTTGCCCAGCTTCCAGGCCATGTATTCGACGAAGCGGGACTTGCCGCAACCGGTGGGGCCTTTCACCATCACCGGAAGGCGGTTGCGGTAGGCGGCTTCGTACAGTGCCACCTCCTTGCCCTGGGCTTCGTAATAGGGTTCCTTATGAACCTTGTACTGCTCTTTGTCGGTGCTCATTATGTGCTCCATTTATCTCCCCGTTGCAACAAGGGTGGCCATTCCGGAAACAAAACGCCCCCATAAGCGGGGGCGTTTCTTGCTGATTCACTGCATGCGTTCGACTTACTTGTGCACGCCCAGCTTTTCGCGCCAGCCGGGGAAAATCTTGTCGGCGTCGCCCGGGAAGGACTCGAAGGCACGCGCAAATTCCTTGTGCTCTTTCGCGAACTCGATCGGGTCGGCGCCGGCCTTCCAGCACTCGTAGGACTGACGCAGGGAGATCGCGCCAGCTGCCGGGCTGTCGATGTGGCCGTAGGAGCCGCCACCGGAGGTGTTGATGACGTTGCCGTGGCCCAGGTTCTCGAAGAAGCCTGGCAGGCGCAGTGCGTTCATGCCGCCGGAGATGATCGGGGTGGTCGGCTTCATGCCGTGCCATTCCTGGTGGTAGTAAGGACCGTCAGCCGAATCGCGCTCGATCATGTAGGCGATGTTGCGGTCGTCGCGGCCGCCTTCCATCTTGCCGTAGCCCATGGTGCCGACGTGGATGCCGGAAGCGCCCTGCAGACGCGACATCTTGGCCAGCACGAAGGCGGTGTAACCACGCACCGCAGAAGGCGAGGTGATGGCGCCATGGCCGGCACGGTGATAGTGCAGGTACTGTTGCGGATACTGGCGACGGGCGGTAGTGATCATGCCGGGGCCGCCGACATAGCCGTCAACCAGGAATGCGACCTTGTTGGCATCGGGGCCGAAGGCTTCGAGGATGAAGTCGGCGCGAGCCAGCATTTCGTAGTGGTCGTCAGCGGTGATGTTGGCGGAGAACAGCTTGGCCTGGCCGGTTTCGTCCATGGCACGCTTCATCGCGTCATAGACCAGCGGGATGACCTTCTTGCTCGGGCAGAACACCTGGTTGCCTTGGGGTTCGTCGTTCTTGATGAAGTCGCCGCCCAGCCAGAACTGGTAGGCCGCCTTGGCGAACGGCTCGGGACGCAGGCCCAGCTTGGGCTTGATGATGGTGCCGGCGATGTAGCCGCCATCGACGCGCGGACGGCCGAGGATGTCCCACAGGTCGGTGATGTCCTTGGCCGGGCCGTCGAACAGGCGCAGCATCGACCAGGGCACATAGAAATCCTGCATCTGCAGGTGCTTGACGTCGCCCATGCCCTGGTTGTTGCCGATGGCCAGGGTCAGGAACGAGACCAGCATGGCGCGACCGTCGGTCATGTTGCGATCGAACAGGTCGTTCGGGTAAGCGACTTTCATCACGCCCTTGGCTTCGTCGATGAAGTACACCAGCGCGTCCACGCCCTTGGTGAAGTCGTCGGTGGTGGAAACTTCGACGTTGGTGCCGGTGGAGGACTCGGCAGCAATGTGTGCGGCCACTTCCAGGTAACCGTAGCCGGCGGCCGGCTGCATGTGGTAGGCGACGAGGATGTGCTTGTCGCCCTTGATCAGGTCTTCTTCCTTGAGGCTAAGGTCGGCGTAACGTGCGGATTGATCCATTGCATGACTCCTGCGGTAGATAAACAAAGCGTCAGGAGCCAATCCCCCTGATCACGACAGGGACGGACTATACGGTCGGATTTATATAAATAAAATTAAATTGTTATGATAATAACCATATCATTTTACTTATACATATATGCGCCGCCTGACATTACGCCAATTCAGGATTTTTGAAGCGGTTGCCCGGCATCTTTCGTTTACCCGTGCAGCCGAGGAATTGCATCTCTCGCAGCCAGCGGTTTCCATGCAGGTTCGCGGCATCGAGAAAATTCTGGGCCTGCCACTCACCGAACAATTGGGCAAGAAAGTCTTTCTGACCGAAGCCGGACGCGAAGTGCTGTATGCCAGTCGCAGCATTACCGCGCGCCTGGACGACCTGCAGGCCAACCTGGCGCAACTGCGCGGCATGGACAGCGGCCTGCTCGACATTGCCGTGACGACCACCGTGAGCGCGGTCGCCACCAACATTCTGGCCAGTTTTCGCGGCAAGCATCCCAAGGTGTCGATTCATCTGGATGTGTCCAACCGCGAGTCGGTGCTGGGCCAGCTGGCAGGCAACCACATTGATCTGGCCATCATGGGCCAGGTACCGGAAGGCCTGGACCTGGAGGCCACCCGCTTCATGGACAATCCGCTGGTGGTGATCGCTCCACCCGACCATGCGCTTGCCCGCAAGAAAAAAGTGGCCATTATCCACCTCGCTTCCGAGCCCTTCCTGGTGCGGGAAGCCGGCTCCGGCACCCGCGGCGCCATGGAACGATTTTTTGCCGATAAAGGCCTGGAACTCCGCACCAGCATGGAAATGAGCAGCAACGAAGCCATCAAGCAGGCGGTACAGGCCAGGCTGGGCCTGGGGATTCTGTCCCTGCAGACGCTGGAACAGGAACTGGCACTCAAGCGGCTCGCGGTGCTCAAGGTCGAGGGCTTCCCCATCATGCGCCACTGGTACATCGTTCACCGCACCGACAAGCGGCTTTCCCCGCTGGCGCAAGCGTTCAAGGAATTCGTGCTGGGACAGGCGCAGCCGGCAACGTGGAGCCCAACCTACTGAACGTTACGGAATGCCCTTCTCCGGGCAAGGCATTCATAGCCCCGAATCACGGCATTTCAGGGCCATATCAATCTAAATTACGCCCTGAATCGAAAACACAAGCACTTCTGGCATTGAATTTGCTGCGTAATTCAGCTTTGAGATGGGCCGGGTGACCACTTGTCGGGCAAACGGGGGCCAACCCCAACCTCTGCTACTATCTGGCAGAGGTTGAATCAAGCACGACACAAAAAATCTTCAACCAGGAGAGCGTCGTTGTTTTACTTGTCCAGGAAACTGACAGCCGTTTTATTGACCACGGCAATGGTCAATCCGACATTGGCTGCGCCCCCGGAACCGGGAGCCCAGGCCGAGGATCGGCTGCGCCAGCAGGTTGACCGCCTAAGCCGGGTGTCGGCGCGCGCGCAGGAACGCGTCACGCTCATACTCGAGGCCGATGCGCTGCAACAAGACAAGGTCAGTCCCCATGCAGGCCTGATTCGCCATCGTCGCGGCCGGCTGCATGAAGTCTCCATCCCGGCCAACAAGGTCACGGCATTGCTGAATGCCCTGCCGTCCAGCGTCCTGGCACGGTTCCCCTACCCTCACCAGGCCGTGGCAGTCACTGGACAGGGCGTGGCGATCACGGGCGCCGCCGACATGCAGTCGCTGGGCAACAGTGCCGCCGGCATCAAGATTGGCGTGATCGACCTGGGTTTTGGCAGCCTGTCCACGTCCCAGGCGTCGGGCGACCTGCCGCCGACCGGCCCGAACCTGAGCATTACCGATTACACCGGCACGGGCACAGGCGGTACCAACCACGGCACCAACGTGGCGGAAATCGTGCACGACATGGCGCCCGGTGCCTCGCTTTACCTCGCCAAGATCGCGAACGAGGTTCAACTGGGTCAGGCGCTCGACGACATGACCGCGGCTGGCGTCAAGGTGATCAATCACTCCGTCGCCTGGTATGGGGCGGCCTTTTACGATGGGACCGGATCTATCTGTGATATCGCCAACAGCGCGGACACTCAAGGCGCCCAATGGGTCAATGCCATGGGCAACAGCCGCCTCAAGCATTATCTTGGAACCTTTGCCGACAGCAACGCAGACTTGCGCCACGAGTTCGCAACCGGGCAGGACTACAACACGATCAACCTGACCGCGGGCAGCGCCGTGTCGTTGATCCTCAACTGGAATGCCTATCCGATCACGACCATTGACTACGACCTCTACCTCTATAACGGCCCCCCGGATAGCGGCGGTGTCGTGGTGGCCTCCTCGCTTAATCGCCAGTCCGGCAACAGGTCAACCTACTACCCGTATCCTTACGAGGCCCTTGATTACACGCCAACCAGCAGCGGGACGTTTTATATCGTCGTCAAGAAGGTCAATTCCTCGCAGGCCAACCTGCCGTTGACCCTGTTCTCCACCGGCCCCGACCTGGTCACCCGGACCACGGCCAGCAGCATCCTCCAGCCCGCCGACTGCGCCAAGGTGATTGGCGTCGGCGCGGTGGACCTGAACGACAATGCGGGCTCCTTCAGCTCCGAAGGCCCGACGACGGACGGGCGCCCCAAGCCGGAAATTGCCGCGCCCAATGGCGTGCAAACCTCACTGAGCAGCGCATTCTGGGGCACCTCGGCAGCCTCGCCCCATGCTACCGGCGCGGCCGCGCTCATGCTGGCCGCCAACCCGGGCATGACCCCGGCACAATTGCGCGCGGCGCTGCCTGCCGCCGTCAAGGACGTAAGCACAGCCGGCTTTGATTACCGGACCGGCTCGGGACGCATCAGCCTGGATGCCGATGGGGATGGTCTGAATCGCGACACGGAGCTTGTGTATGGCACCTCGCCCACGCTGGCCGATACGGATGGAGACGGACTGACCGATAGCCAGGAAATTGATCTCTACGCCACGTCGCCGACGCTGGCCGATTCGGACAGCGACGGATTAAGCGATGGCGAAGAGGTTCTGGTCTATGCCACCAACCCCAATCAGTCCAACAAGGGCGACCTGGCACCCAAAGGCCAGCCCGATGGCATCATGAATGTGGCCGACCTGTTGATCCTGACCCGGTTTGTCGGGCAGCTGGACGTGCCTTCCCCACAGGAAAGCATACTTGGCGACATCAACAACGACAGTGTTCTGGATGTGCGGGATATTTTGCAACTGCGGCAGCAGTTGGGATATTGAGGCGATCATGAAATACAACATCAACTTCCTTGGCCTGGTTGCATTGTGTGGCGGATTGTTTTTATCGGCGTGTACCAGCGTCAACACCTTCCCCAACATCGCTCGGCCCGGCGACACGGTTTCGTTCATGGTGGGCGGGTCCGCCCTGGCGAAAAAGGAAAACGTCAGCGTCACCCTGACCGACTCCGGTGGGCAAGTATTCGATCTGCAGGCACTGGGACGCGTGCGGTCGGTATTCAATTTGCGTGCCGACGGGCGCGCCATTGGCACGCATTACTCGCCCTACCTGGACAGCTACATTTCCTGGGCGTTTGGGCATGAACCCCTGCAGACCGTGATGGTCGCCGATCTGCCGGTTAATGCAGCACCCGGACTGGCCACACTCACCGTGACCCTGAATGGAATAGTAGACAACAGCTCCGGCACAGGGGCGGGGCCTTTCACATTGGCTATGGAAATCATTCCGGGCTCGGGTAACCCTGAACTATTTAGTCACACCGCACTTAACACCACGCCACCCGTAGATTTCACGCAACTGGAAACCGCCCCCAGCGCCAAAGTTGAATTTGGCACTGACAACACCCCGATAGGTGCAACATCGCTGATCATTGATTTTGACGAGGCATCGGTCAACCCCAATGACCTCAATGTGTATGTCCCGGAATCGACTGTTCGTGGCAATTATTCCGATCCCGGTGCATTTGGGGCGACCCAGCGCATGGTTTACTGGCATCAGGACGGACAGAAACTGTATGTCGATATCATGGCGCCCCAGGGTATCGACCCACGCTACCTGCAACTGTATATCGTGCATCCCCCAGGTTTGGCCGGATCGCCTGCGTTCAACATCCTGAGCGCGCAGGTCTATGGCACCGACGGCAATCCTGTTGCCATTACGCCAAGCCTGACCTACACCCCCTGAAGCCGTCCTCCATCCTATTCTGCAACGCGCGCCCCTGACATCTGAACTGACAGCCAAGAAACATGGAACCCACACCCCAGCCCCTCAAGCGCTGCAAATGCGCCACCCCGACCGATAAATGTCCGGACGCGCCCCGCAGCATCAAGGCAACCGAATTTAATCCCGACACCGCCCTGGTGTTCGATGTGCGGCGTGAAGCCGACTACGCTGCATCCAGTGAAATCATCCCCGGCGCGCTCTGGAAAAATCCGGAAAAAATCGATGCCTGGATTGGTGCCTTGCCGCGCACCATGGACGTGGTGGTCTACTGCGTACGTGGCGGCAGCGTGTCGAACAGCGTGGTCGATCGCCTCCAGGCCGAAGGCGTGAAAGCCCGCTTCATCGAGGGCGGCATCGAGGCCTGGAAGGCGGCCGGCGGCAAACCCGCGACGAAATGACCGGGTAGCGCGCGGCTATCCGAGCCTGGCCGCATCGCCCGCACCAGATTGATTGCACTGAATAAAAGGACCCCTTCATCCTGAATAGTTGACTAAATTACTTGGTTATTATATGGTTCGTCCTAGCTATTTTTAACTGAGTGCAAGGACAACATCATGGAACGTGAAATCAACGGCAAAATGGTCGAAACCGACCCCGAAGGCTATCTGGTCAACCTGGACGACTGGTCCGAAGAACTGGCCGTCGCTCTGGCCAAGGACGACAATCTGGAACTGGGCGAGAACCACTGGAAGATCATCAATCACATGCGTGAACAGTTCGCGCAGAACGGAACGGCTCCCAACCTGCGCTTCCTGCAAAAAGGCCTGAAGGAAGAGTATGGCGACGAATGGGGCGACAAGAAATTCCTGTTCGACCTGTTCCCGTTTGGCCCCGCCAAGCAGGCAGGCCGCTACGCCGGCACCCCGAAGCCGACCGGCTGCGTGTGAGTCGACCAGCCCGCTTCGCCAAAAGCCCCGCCTGCCGGGGCTTTTTTTCGTCCGCTTTTAATGTACAACTCAGCGCATGTCGCAAACCCCATCAGCGAATGACATTCTGCACGGTCGCCATCCCAAATCGAATGCGGCCGATCCTCGGAGAATCCGCACCCGAACAGCCTGCTAAAATGCCGCCTTTCGCATTGCAAGGATCGGCATGATGAACGCACCTCAGGTAGGCGTGGTGATGGGGTCTTCCAGCGACTGGGAGGTGATGAAGCACGCTGCGATACTGCTGAAGCAGCTGGGCATCCATTTCGAGACCCAGGTGGTGTCCGCACACCGCACGCCGGACCTGCTCTACGAATACGCTGCCAGCGCGGAAGCACGCGGCCTCAAGGCCATCATCGCGGGGGCAGGCGGCGCCGCCCATCTGCCTGGCATGCTTGCCTCCAAAACCATCGTGCCGGTGCTCGGTGTGCCGGTGCCGTCAAAATATCTCAAGGGCATGGATTCGCTACTGTCGATCGTGCAGATGCCCAAAGGCATACCGGTGGCCACGTTTGCCATTGGTGAAGCCGGCGCGGCCAACGCGGCGCTGTTTGCGGCGGCGCTGATCGCACGTTACGACAGCACGCTGGCCACGCAGCTCAGCGACTTCCGCAAAACCCAGGCTGATTCTGTAATGGGAATGGAACTGCCCGATGTCGAATAAGCAACTCCCCATTCTGCCTGGGGCGACGCTGGGCATGCTTGGCGGCGGTCAACTCGGCCGTATGTTCACCCTCGCCGCACGCACCATGGGTTACAAGGTCATGGTGCTCGACCCGGATGCCGCCAGCCCGGCCGGTCAAATGGCCGATGTGCATCTACAGGCGGATTACACGGATCTCGCCGCGCTGAAAAAGCTGGGTGAAAGCTGTGCCGCCGTCACCACCGAATTTGAGAACGTGCCTGCGGCCAGCCTGATCGAACTCGCTCGCCATTGCCGGGTGGCACCCGGTGCTGAAGCCGTGGCCATCGTGCAGGACCGCAGCCATGAAAAATCCTGGCTGGCTGGTAACGGATTTGCCACGGCACCGTTTGCGCTGGTCAACAGCGAGGCCGACCTCGAAGCCGCGCTGACCGTGGCCGGCACACCTGCGCTCCTGAAAGTGGCGCGCCTGGGCTACGACGGCAAGGGACAAGCGCGCGTCAGGTCGCTCGACGAAGCACGCGCGGCCTATCAGGAATTTGGCGGCCAGCCCTGCGTGCTAGAGGGCTTCGTCAGACTTGAGCGCGAAGTATCGGTGGTGCTGGCGCGTGACGATGCCGGCCAGTGCGCCCTGTTTCCACTGGCCGAAAATCGCCATGAAAACGGTATTCTCGATATCACCATCGTCCCCGCCCGCGTATCCGACAGCCTTGCGCAGCAGGCGTGCGACACCGCCCGCGCGGTGGCCGACAAGCTTGGCTATGTCGGCGTCATGGCGGTCGAGTTCTTTGTCGCTGGCGGCCAGTTGATGATCAATGAAATTGCCCCGCGCCCGCACAACTCGGGACACTACACGCTGGATGCCTGCGTCACCGACCAGTTCGAGCAACAGGTGCGCGCGCTGTGCGGTTTGCCGCTGGGCGACCCGCGCCTGCTGTCACCGGTGGCGATGGTCAACATCCTGGGCGACCACTGGCACGATGGCGGGCCGCACTGGGACACGCTGCTGGCACATGCCAACATCAAGCTGCACCTATACGGCAAAGAGGCCGCCCGGCCTGGACGCAAGATGGGGCACTTCAACGTGCTGGATACAGACGTGGAATCGGCCCTGCAACTGGCCGAGCGCATGCGAAATGCGCTGTAGCGCATCAGTCAGGGCCGGCCAACTCGGCGCATTCTTACTGGTTGTGGCTTTCTGCAGCGCCTGTGCCGCGGAAAGCTCCAAACAAATCCCCCTGCACATCGGGCAACATGTCTTCCAGGTCGAAGTCGCCGCCACCCCACAGCAACGTAAACGCGGCCTGATGCAGCGCGATGCGCTCCCGGCCAATGGCGGCATGTTGTTCGTGTTCGAACAGGCGGGACGGCATTGCTTCTGGATGCGCAACACGCCCCTGCCCCTGTCGATTGCCTTTGCCGAACCCAACGGCCGCATCATCAACCTCGCCGACATGCAGCCGTTTACCGATACCTTCCATTGCCCAAGTGCCGACGCACGCTACGCGCTGGAAGTATCGCAAGGCGGATTCCAGCAACGCGGCATTGTGCCGGGCGACCAGATCACCGGCCTGCCGCAGTAACCCACAATCAGGGCGTGATGGATTGCAGTTTGAGTTCCACTTCGCTGCCGTTGTCGTCGCTTCGCAGCACACGCACCGGCAGATAAAAACGGTCGATCGCCAGCCAGATTTCAAAGCGGCCATCGCCATCCGCCACCCGTGCCAGATGCAACGTGCGCAATGTACCCAGCGCCGTTTCCAGAACCCGTTCCCCGCGCACCTCGTAGGTGTAGTCGCGCAGCTTTTTGCCATTGAATACGCGATAACTCAATGAGCTATCCGTTGGCGGTGCGGTCAGCGCCAGTTGAAAAATCAGGCTGAGCGCATCCTGCATCTCGCCCTGGTACGCAAAGTGGCGCGGCGCACCCTTCGTCGGCATGAACGTCAGCTGGCCCTGCGCGGGATTGAAGTGCGCGCGACTATGCTTGTCGCCACGCTGATCCCAGAATTCTTCCGGCTGCAGCCCGTATGGCGTAATGCGGCCACGACTGGTTTGCACGAAACGGCCGCGATAGAACACGCCGGCCAGCCCCGTCGCCTCGGCCACGCTGACCAGCGTGTAGCGCTCGCCCTCGTTCACCCACTGCAAGGTCTGCTCGCCCGATGCCAGCCCGTAACGCACCTGAAAGTGCAGCTTGAGCCGCGGGGGCAAGGCGTTTAACGGTGGCGGGGCATCCTCGACCAGTACGGGCACGACTGCCGATACCCCCTCAGCGCGGGCAGCGTCCACTTTCTCGACAGCTTCAGCGGTGATGTCAGGCGCGATGGTCGTGGCCACAGGCTGATCGGGCGGGTCGGGCAGCTCTGTCGCCTCAGGCTTTGGCCGCAACGGCGGCGGATGTTCAACAGAGGGG
>JAIOJU010000085.1 GCA_019911765.1 Thiobacillus sp. | reverse complement strand
GTTCTCGGCGACGCAGCAGCGCGTGCTGGCGCTGCTGTTTGGCCAGCCCGGGCGCAGTTTTTTTACCAACGAGCTGATAGGTCTGGTCGGCGCCGGATCGGGCGCGGTGCAGCGCGAAGTGCGGCGACTGGTGGAAAGCGGGCTTGTGACTGTGACGCGGCTCGGCAGCCAGAAGCATTACCAGGCCAACCCGGCGGCGCCGGTTTTCGGGGAACTGCGCGGCATCGTGACCAAGACGCTGGGATCGACGGAGATGTTGCGCGCGGCGCTGCTGCCGCTGGGCGACGCGGTGCGGCTGGCGCTGGTTTACGGCTCGGTGGCCAAGGGCAGCGACACGGCCCACAGCGATATCGATCTGCTCGTGGTGTCCGACGAGTTGGCGCTGGAGCAGGTCTACGAGGCGCTGGCGCCAGTCGAGCAGCAACTCGGCCGCCGCGTCAGCCCGACCTTGTATAGCGTGGCGGCATTCCGCCGCCGCCGGGCTGGCAGCAATCCATTTCTCACCAAGGTGCTGGCCGGCGAAACCATCCAGCTGACGGAAGACCGCGATGACCTCCTCGCCGCTGGATAACCTGGTCCGCATCGGCAAGCTCAAGGCCGAACCGCCGGCGCAGGCGGAATTCGATGGCCTGGTTCGTTCAGGTCTGGTGCGACTGCGCGATGCGGAGAATGCCGCGCTTTCGCTGGAGAGCCGCTTCGATCTGGCCTACAACGCGGCGCACGCCCTGTCGCTGGCGGCGCTGCGCTGGCATGGCTACCGTTCCGAAAACCGTTATCTGGTGTTCCAGTGCCTGGAGCACACGGTCGGGCTGGAAAAGGCGCAGTGGCGGGTGCTCGATCAGGCGCACAACAAGCGCAACTTGGCCGAATATGAAGGCGATCTGGACGTGGACGACGCGCTGGTGGAGGCCCTGATCCGCGCGGCGCAGACGGTTGCCGAGCGGGTCGCGGCACTCGGGCCTGCGGGTAGCTAATGCTTTCGACTGGCTTGAGCCTGCAATTGGCCAGCACAGTAATATGACAGGACTCGAACTGCTACTGTTGGCAGGAGGCCCGGCAGCCCTCGTTGGGGTATGGGCCCTGGTACTCAAGTCTAGGCTGGGTCGGAGTGAAGAGACCGCACAGCGGAGAGATGCTGAACTGCGGTCTTTGAATTACGACTTGCAGCGCGTGCTCACCGCGCAGGGCGAAACGGCGCAAGCGCTGGCTACCGCTCAGGACACGATTTCACAGACGAAGCAGATGTGCGCCGCCCTGTCGCGCCGCGAACAGCAGGCGGTCACGAACGCCGAAGCCGCAGAGAAGGACCGTGCCGCGCTGGAAGCATTCAACCGCGACGTGCTTTCACGCATCCGCACCGAAAGTGCGCTGCTCCCCTCGGTTGTTGAGTGGGTCGACCGCATTCAAGAGATGATCGACGCCCGCGATGCAGATTACCTGTTGGAAAAGCGCAACCCTGCGCCCAAGGCGCGCGATGCTGTGTCGGAAGCCCGGGCGGACGCCCGCAATTGGAGGCGCCAGGCTGCGGCTTTGCGCAACCAGGTCGCGCTGTACGAGACGCAGGCTCCCTGGTTGGCGGAAACGCTCGACTACACGGTTGAGGAAATCGCCGAAGGCCTGGCAGTGCTCGCGAAGGAAGAGGCGGAACGTGTCGCTGGCGCGGACCCTTCAAGTGCCTACATCGGTGAATCCGAATGGGCGCGCTTGTCGCCTGTCGAGCGTGACCAGCTCGCACTGGATCGTTACTTCGAACGCCGCCAAAGGTCCGCGTGGCTCGCGGGCGTCGCCTACGAACGCTACGTTGGCTACCTCTACGAGAGCAAGGGCTTCGACGTGGCCTATCAGGGGGCCACCCTCGGGGTATCCGACCTAGGCATCGATTTGGTATGCCGCCGCGTGGACCACTACACGCTGGTGCAGTGCAAGCGCCTTTCCGAGGCCAAAGGCATTCCCGTTCGCGAGAACACCGTCGCGCAGATTTATGGCGCCGCGCTCTTTTTCGCCTACCAGCGCGGAATCGACGCCACCTCGGTTACGCCTGTCATCGTCACGAGCTTCGAGCTTTCTGAGCAGGTGAGGGAGTTTGCGAACGCCCTGGGTGTCAAGTTCCAGGAGCGGAGGGCCTTCGCCCGCTACCCCGCCATCAAGTGCAACGTCGGCAAGCGCGGCGAGCGCATCTACCACTTGCCTTTCGACCAGCAGTACGACGTGACCTGCGTCGTGCCTGCAGACGGCGACCGCTGGGCGACGTCCGCGCAGGAGGCTACGTCGCTTGGGTTCCGCCGCGCCTTCCGGTGGCGAGGCGGATGACCCCGAACAATAGGGGGAAAACTATTGGGAAGTGCCCCTACTTCTTATCGGGTTGAAAGCTAGCCGACAAGGCACCCTCCAATTGAGCAGGCGAGATGAAACTCTACAAACTGAGATCACTGAATAATTTTGAGCGCGTTCTCGACATCGTCTTGAACGAACGCCTCTACTGTTCGCCTTTCCAGGACCTCAACGACCCGTTTGAGGGAATCTTTCTCGCGGTTTCTCACCTGCCGCCTGTAATGCTTCAATCCAAGGGAACGTGGCGGCATGGGTTTCGGGATGTTTCTGGCTTGTATGACTATGACCAGTACAACCGTGTATGCAGCCTTTCCAGGAGCTTCAAAGATATAAGACTATGGTCGCACTATGCGGAAGGGCACAGAGGCGTCGCAATAGAAATCGACTTTGCCGGCCATGACAAAGATATTTTTCCAGTCGAATACTTGACGGAACTAAAGAGGTACAGCAATACCATCCTCGGCAGTCCGTTTGCCGATGAGGTATTGAGGCACAAGACAGTACACTGGAAATACGAAGATGAAGTTCGCATTGTTCAGGCCGAACCCTACTATCCTGTATTAGGCCGGATTACCTCTGTATATCTCGGAGCGCGAATATCGGAAGATCACAAATGCATGCTAGACAAGGTGCTGCCCGATCACATTCCGATGATCAACACGAAGATTCACGAAGTTACACTCGAAATCGTGCCTGACACCCTGTTCCAGCGGAAAGGCAGCGCGGCTGTCTGCCCGCAGCACTCAATCGTTAGCCACTGCGATGAGCCTCGTAACGTATAGCCTGTCGCCAGCTTCCTGCACTTCCTGCATCTCGACCTGTAACACATTGCAGACACCGGAAACAAAACGGGGTGCCAAGCACCCCGTTTTCTTTTACATGCCCAATGACTTAAACGATGTCGAGGTGATCCAGCCCCGCCATCATGTCGCGGCCCTTGGACTCCTGGCCATGCAGCTTGATCTGCAGACGCAGGTCGTTGAGGCTGTCGGCGTTTCTCAGGGCATCTTCATAGGAAATCATGCCGGCTTCGTACAGGTCAAACAGCGCCTGGTCGAAAGTCTGCATCCCGAGCTCACGCGATTTGGACATGATTTCCTTGATCTCGTGGACCTGGCCCTTGAAGATCAGATCGGAAATCAGCGGTGAGTTGAGCAGGATTTCCACTGCGGCGACGCGACCCTTGGTGCCCTTGCGCGGAATCAGACGCTGCGAGATGAAGGATTTCAGGTTCAGCGACAAATCCATCAGCAGCTGATCGCGCTTTTCTTCAGGGAAGAAGTTGATGATGCGGTCGAGCGCCTGGTTGGCGCTGTTGGCGTGCAGCGTCGACAGGCACAGGTGACCGGTCTCGGCAAAGGCGATGGCGTATTCCATGGTGTCGCGGTCGCGAATCTCACCGATCAGGATGACGTCGGGCGCCTGCCGCAGGGTGTTCTTCAGTGCCGAGAACCAGTTGTCGGTGTCGATGCCGACTTCGCGCTGGGTGATGATGGACTTCTTGTGTTCGTGCACGTATTCGATCGGGTCTTCGACCGTGATGATGTGGTCGGCAGCGTTTTCATTGCGGTAGCCGACCATGGAGGCCAGCGAGGTCGATTTACCGGTTCCGGTACCGCCAACGAAAATGACCAGGCCGCGCTTGATCATCGCGACGTCGCGCAGGATCGGCGGCAGATTAAGGTCATCCATCTTCGGAATCTTGGTGTTGATGGTCCGCATGACCACGCCTACACGCCCCTGCTGCACGAAGACGTTGACGCGGAAGCGGCCGATTTCCGGCGGGCTGATGGCGAAGTTGGATTCGTTGGTGGCCTCGAAATCCTTCCACTGCCGCTCGTTCATGATCGAGTGTGCCAGTTCGCTGGTATGCGCAGGGGTCAGGCTCTGGTTCGAGACCGGCGTGATCTTGCCGTCAACCTTGATCGCGGGCGGAAAGCCTGCGGTGATGAACAGGTCGGATGCGTTTTTCGCCAGCATCAGCCGCAGCAGATCGTGGACGGTTTTTTCAGCATTCATTGCTTGGTCCTCATTAACCCAGGAAGGAGTCTTTGTTTTGTGCCGCGCCGCGTGCGACACCCGAGGCAACGATATTGCGTTTCACCAGATCCTGCAGGCACTGGTCGAGCGTCTGCATGCCGATGTTGCCACCGGTCTGGATGGCTGAGTACATCTGCGCAACCTTGCCTTCACGGATCAGGTTGCGGATGGCCGGGGTGCCGATCATGATTTCATGCGCGGCGACGCGGCCATTGCCATCCTTGGTTTTCAGCAGGGTCTGCGAGATCACCGCGCGCAGGGATTCGGACAGCATCGAGCGCACCATTTCCTTTTCGGCTGCCGGGAACACGTCGACCACGCGGTCGATGGTCTTGGCGGCAGACGAGGTGTGCAGCGTGCCGAATACCAGGTGACCGGTTTCAGCGGCGGTCAGCGCCAGGCGGATGGTTTCCAGGTCGCGCAATTCGCCGACCAGGATGACGTCCGGGTCTTCCCGCAATGCCGAGCGCAGGGCGTTGTTGAACGACAGGGTGTGCGGACCGACCTCACGCTGGTTGATCAGGCATTTCTTGCTCTGGTGCACGAATTCGATCGGGTCTTCGACCGTGAGGATGTGCGCGTACTGGTTTTCGTTGACGTAGTCCATCATCGCCGCCAGTGTCGTGGACTTGCCCGAGCCCGTTGGGCCGGTGACCAGCACGATGCCGCGCGGCTGGTCGGAAATCTCCTTGAAAATGGGCGGACAGTTGAGTTCTTCCAGCGTCAGCACCTTGGAAGGAATCGTCCGGAAAACCGCACCTGCACCATACTGCTGGTTGAAGGC
>JAIOJU010000084.1 GCA_019911765.1 Thiobacillus sp. | reverse complement strand
GTGTCGACGTGAAGGCGACGGCCAAGGTGGATGTGTCGGGTGGCGGCGATCTGGTGGGCCATGAATTCGCGCCGGGCCCCGGAGGCAGCAGCGACTATCTGGCTGCGCCGGGTGTGTTCGCCATCATGCCGGCCAGCAATCCTGCCTTTGCACCTTCCGATTTTCAAGCCAATCATTACAGCTACGTCTCAGCCAGCAGCGGTTTGGTTCAGAGCGGGGCCAGCCAATCGGTGCAGCCGGGAGACAGCATCTACCTGTCGGCGATTCCTGAACTGGGTATCGCGGCCGGCTACTACACGCTCCTGCCCAGCCACTACGCGCTGCTGCCGGGCGCCTATGCCGTGCGCGCCGTTGCGAACACCACCGACATGGTGGCCAGCCACAATGTTCAGCGCCAGGATGGATCGTATCTTGCCTCCGGATACACCACCTCACTGGGCGATACCGACACGGGCGTTCATCGCTGGTCGGGTTTCGAGATCGCAGGCCGAGACGTGGTGGCGACCAACAAGGACTTCAGCTTCAATATCCCGGCTGAGCAACTCAAGGCCCAGACGCTTACGGGCCGCTCCGAAATCGTCGACTATCGGGCCAGCCAGTTGCTTCCGGCCATCAACCAGACTTATGAACTGGCGCTGCCCAAGCTGGGGCAGGATGCAGGACGCCTGAGCATCGAGGCCAACTCCGACCTGAATCTGAGTGGCCAGATCGATTTCAGCAAGCCGGAAGGCGGCCTTGGCGGCGAACTTGATATAGCCTCCAGGAAGATTGCTGTCACCGATGGCAGCGCGCCTTACGTGGCTGATGCCGGCGAGTATCTGGTACTGGATGTGGATCTGCTCGCCAGTTATGACGTTGACAGCCTGATGATCGGCGGGACACGCAAAGCCATTGCCGGTGACGCGTCGCGCGTGAAGGTGAACCAGGTGGCCGAAGCCGTGCTGGTCGAAACCACAGCGGACAAGCCGCTTGCGGCTGCCGAAGTGATGCTGGTGTCGAGGGGATCCGTTACGCTGGCGGAAGGCAGCGAGGTCCGGGGCGAAGGCGAAGGCGGATTGAAGAACGAGACGCTGGTGTTCGGCGACGAGGCTGCCGGCGAATCCGGTGACGGCGTGCTGCTGCGCGCATCCAGCGGCACGCTGCGCGGCGTTGAGCGCAGGAACGTGAGCCTTGCCGGTGAAGCGGACGATGGTCTGTATACCGCCAGCGACGCGCTGGTGTATGGCGAAAAGAGCGTCAACCTGGATGCCACCTATACCGCATTCAATTTGGGGCGGGTCAACCTGGGCGCGAACGGTGCGCTGCAACTCGGCGCCACCCGGGTTGCCCTGGGTCAGATCGAGCATGTTCTGGAAGGCGTGTTCGTCACCAATGAACTCCTCGACAGCCTGGGCAATCCGGAGGAGCTCGTCCTCAAGAGCTACAGCAACTTCGATATCTACGGTGACGCCGACCTGGGTAGTGCCGATACCCGGAGCCTGACCTTGCAGGGCACAGGTTTCGCCGGCATCACCACGGGTAATTTCAGCGTCACTGCGCAGAACGTGATCTTCGCCAATCCGGAGGGTCGCCCCTTCGTTGCGCCCGGGGCCGGCGGGTCAGGCACCATGACGGTCCATGCCGACAACATCGGATTCGGCCCCGGGCTCGTGGAAACGACGGGTTTCGATACGGTCGATCTTGTTGCCCGTGGTGAAATTGCCGGCCTCGACGGCCGTGGCGGGCTGAAGGTGTCCGAGGATCTCGGCATGACCGCCCAGCGCATCGTCGGCTACCAGGGCAGCGACATGGACTTCGCGGCTGACGGCACGTTGATCACGGCGAATTATGTGGCGCCAGAAGGCGAAATACTGCCCGTGCTGGGTAGGGCGCCGATGGGGGCGAGGATGACGTTCAGCGGCGGCCATGGGATCGAGCACGGCGGCAATATTGACATGCCGGCCGGCTGGCTGAGCATGACGGCTGAAAGCGGGGATGTGAACCTGCTGGCAGGCTCGAAAATATTCACGGGCGGCGTGGTGCGGCAGTTTTATGGCGCGAACGACTACGTCAATGTTTATGTCGCGGGCGGGCAGACGGCGCTCGATGCCAAGGCGGGCGATGTCAATATCGTTTCCGGTGCCACGGTGGACGTCAGCGGACGGGATGTGCTGACCAGCGCTCAGTCGGCCGACCCCGTCTACGACGGCAAGGGCAGCGCGGATGCCGGAACATTGGTGGTTTACGCCAATGGAACGTTCAAGCTCGATGGCGAATTGAAGGGCGATACTGTTCAGCCTGACGCCGCCCTGTCTAATCTGACCGAAGACGAAATGGCCCGTCGGCCTGCGGGCGGCGTGCTGATTGTGGATGCCGCTGCCTTACCTGGCGGCGTGAGCAATCTGCTGGGCCAGTCGAGCGGGTTTGGCAGCGAGTTCAGCCTGCGGCAGCGTACAGGCGACCTGACTGTTGCCGCAGGCGACACCCTCACCGCCGAGCGCGTCAACCTGTCCGCTGACGATGGGGTGCTGGACATTGCCGGCAAGATCGACGCCCAGGCATCGGAAGGCGGCTGGGTCATGGCTGCGGCCGGCAAGGAGCTGTATCTTCGTGACGGCGCCGAGATCGACGCACGGGCGACGGGTGCCAACCAGCGGGGCGGTGAGGTCTATCTGCTCAGTGGGATGAATACCGACTATGTGGCCAGCGATGTCAACGCGGGTGCACTGGTGCTCGAAAACGGCTCGTCTATCGATGTGAGCGGCACTTTGGCATTCGACGACCGGACCACACAGAGCTCCGGTGGACGCGTTCATCTGCAGGCGCCCCGATTGACCAGCGGCCAGGACGTGCGGATCACGCAAAGTTATGGCGTCTATGACGACAATGGGGGCCAGGGCGCCATAGGCACGACCATCGGTGGGGCGGCTCAGATCGAGGCGATCGGCAACAAGGTGTTTGAGTACACTACGGTGGGCAGCGGCCAGATGGCCACCATCAAAACCGACAGCCAGAACTACATGAGCACGGCCACGACTGCGCTTTCACGGCTGGGTGGCAGCATCCCGGACAGCGCACTGCAGGTACGCTCCGGCGTTGAGGTTCGTAGCGCTGGCGACCTGATTTTCAGCAGTGATTACGATCTGGGAAGCATTACCGCCGTTGCCAATAATCAGCCCGGTATGCTCACCCTGCGGGCGGCCGGCAACCTGCTGGTCAACGGCAATCTGAGCGACGGTTTCAACAGTGCGACCGGAACGACCTTGGATGGTGGTGATTCCTGGTCCTACCGCCTGGTGGCAGGCAGCGACCTGTCTGCCGCAGATCCGATGGCGGTCAGGCGCAATGCCGATCCGGCAACAGGCGACTTCGTTCTCAAGGGAGGCAAGCTGATCCGGACCGGCACCGGAGCCATCCAGATAGCGGCAGCGGGCGATATCGAAGTGGGCCTCAATTATTCAGGTGCCTATGGTGCTTCTTCCAAGGAGGGCGCCACTTACAACAAAGCATCGGTCATCTATACCGCGGGGCGTGCCGATACCACCAACGGGTTCGAGAAACCCAACGACATTTCTTTCAAGGCCGTCTATCCGGTCGATGGCGGTTCTCTCAGCCTCGCGGCAGGCGGTTCCATCCGTGCCCCGGAAGTTCCGGAATTGATGAACCAGTGGCTGGTGCGGCGCGGGTATGAGACCGATGGCGATATCACCACTGCGCTCACCTGGGGAATCGACTACCGCTACTTCGACCAGGGGGTCGGTGCCTTGGGAGGCGGCAATGTGCGCATCCGTGCGGGCGAGAACATCGAGAACCTGTCGGTTTCGCTACCCACGACCGGCCGCGACTATGCGACCGAAACGATTGGTACGGACATTCTCGAAACCGGTGGGGGCAATCTGAGCGTGGTCGCCGATGGCGATATCCGCAGCGCGGTTTTCTATGTCCAGCGAGGCGAGGGAAGAGTGGTTTCCGGTAGCAGCATCGGTGCCATGCCCGAGGACGACGACAAGAATCTGTTGCTGGCGCTAGGCGATTCCCGTTTCCGGGTGAATGCCCGCAAGGATCTGACCCTGGAGAGTGCTTTCAATCCGACAGTGGTGCCGCTGGGTACGAAGGTCAGTTCGCTTCTCGGTACGCCGAAAAAATCGAGTTATTTTTTCAGCTACGGCGAGGATAGCGGCGTGGATCTGGTGTCGGCTCAAGGCGATATTGTCTTGAACAATAAAATGACACTGGACGATTTTTACGGCGATGTGCTCAATGGCGTGTCAACGACCTACGGTCAGCAGGACGGAAAGATGTTCCTTGTCTATCCTGGCAGCCTGACCGCATCCGCGGCCAACGGGGATGTACAGGTGGCCCGCAGCTTCTGGCTTTACCCATCATCCAAGGGCAAACTGCACCTGCTCGCCGGCGGGAACGTCACATTTGGTGGCGGCGAAGAATTCGCCGATGTGACCATGTCGGATCAGTCGACTGCGGCGCTTTCGTCGCTGACGAATCCGGTTGCCACCTATGCAGTCGGGCCGGATGACGGGACCGTGAAATCGGCTTCGGTTCCCGTGCATGCCGGCGACCCCGACCCCGTGCGGGTTTATGCTGAGAATGGCGACATCAAGGCAGTCCGAGGCGGCACGGGCCTCGTCCTGCCCAAGTCGGTTGAATTGCTGGCTGGTAGGGATATCGTCAATACCAGCGTGATCGCGCAAAACCTGAGTGCCGACCAGACGAGCACCTTCCGGGCTGGCCGGGATATCCGTTATACATTGCCGCGTAATGATGGCGGCTTGCTGACAAGCAATGGCGAAGGTATCCGCATTGGCGGCCCTGGCTACCTGGAAGTTGCGGCCGGACGCAACTTTGATCTCGGTACGGCGGGCGGCATCGTTTCCTCGGGCAATCTGGACAACCCCAACCTGGCTTATGGCGGTGCGGACGTCGTATTGCTTGCCGGCATGGGAACCGAACTCGACGCGGATGGCCGTACGCGAACCCGCTTGCCGGATTACGACGGCTTCCTGAACGAGTATGGCGACCAGGCCAAGGTCGGTTTCTATGCTGCCTTGCTGGACTATGAGCGGCTGCGTCAGACTTTGCTGGATGCGGACAACGCGGCCTTGACTTACAAGGCGGTTCTGGACCGGTTGGAGGATCCCGCTTACCGGCAAGCCATGATGGAGAAGGCGATGCCCGATTATGAGCAGGCCGTGGCTGTCTTCGAGGGCATGTTGGCAAGTGACGTCGCTTCGCAGCGAGACCAGGCGGCGAGGCGTCTCTATTACAGCGAGTTGCAGCAGGCCAGCAACGAGGTCAGCCTGATGAAACAGCTGGCCTCGCTGGGATTCGATCTGAGCGAACTGAACAAGGCCGATCAGCCCGGGAAGATCGATAGTTTCAGTGCTGCCCTGGCGAATGCGGGGCTGGCCGTTTCCAGCCTGGAAGGCTTCGCACGCTTCTTCGAACGTGCGGCGGCCTTGGTCGATGCCAACAAGCCCAACGATCCGTCCTACGACGTGCTGGAAAGCCTGGGCTATCAGGGCCGTGCCGACAAGGCGATCGCGGCGCTGCTGCCGGCCGGTGACTATGCCGGCGACTACAACGGCTTTTACAGCCAGGTGCGGACGGAGCAGGGCAGCGATATCGACATCCTGGTGCCCGGCGGCAGCAATACGATAGGTCTGGTGAATGCCGAGAAAGTCGATCTGTCGGTGGATTCGTCGGGCAATGTGATTTCCCGGGCGGATTCCACCTTCGGCCTGTACACCACGAATGGCGGCAGCATCCGTTCCTATTCGCAGGGAGATTTCCTGGTCAATACTTCCCGGGTTTTCACCCTTGGCTGGGAAGCGACGCTGGATCGCGAGCTCGCGCAGTATCTGCTGCGGGACGACATTTTCCTCTACAGCGCCGAGGGCGACGTGGATGCGGGAAAGGGAGCCAAGACGGCTTCATCGGCGCCGCCTCCCACCTTTGTCACCGATGACAAGGGATTCACAAAATCGGATATCGGCAAATCGATTTCCGGTTCCGGCATCGGGGTGTTGCTGGTGCGGGATGTCATCAATCGTGGCGATACCTACCTGATTGCACCCAATGGCGAGGTGAACGCCGGAGATGCGGGTATCCGTGCATCCGGAAATATTTTCATCGATGCAAACCGGGTGATCGGTGCCGACAATATCGTCGCGGTTGGGGTGGCCATTGGTGTCCCCGCGGCGGTGGATACCAGCGGCCTGAGTGTCTCGGGAATCGGTAGCCTGGGCGATGCGGCCCAGGCCGCCAATCAGGCGACCAGTTCCCTGGCTTCAGGCAGCGAGGAAGCCCAGAAGGCATCGGCAGCGATGAAGCAGGCCTTGGCCGATTTCAAGCCTTCGTCCGTCAGCGTCGAGGTCCTGGGTTTTGGTGACGGTTCAACAACCCGCGGATGTGAAAATGATGACTCTGAGTGCAGACGCCAGTAGGAAGCGCAATATCGAAGCAGGGGCACCTGGAGAAATAACGGGATGCTCGTGAGCTGACGCGAGCCGGATGCAGCCTTCATCCTTACCACAGCGCTGCCACGGATTACGCCGTGTTCAGTAGGCGCTTCATGGCCATGAGCCGTTCGGCTCATGGCCATGAAAAGGCGGGTCATGGCCATGCAACAGACCTGCTTCAGACTCGATGGCTTGGTTAATCAAGCGAAGTCGTCGAGTCATGATCAGATTTTTGTTGCCCCTGCTGCTGATGTTGGCAGCCTCGCCGGTTCAGGCATGGTGGAACGGTGACTGGACCGCCCGCCGGGCGTTCACACTCAATACGGCCGATTCAGGTGCCGGGATCAAGGAGGCGCAGATAAACGTGCCGGTGCTGATCCGTCTGCACATGGGGAATTTCGATTTTCTGGGCGCGAATCCGGATGGTTCCGACCTGCGCTTTGTGGCGGGTGACGACAAGACGCCGCTGAATTTCCATATTGAAAAATACGACAGCACGGCCGAGCAGGCGCTGATCTGGGTTCAGGTTCCCAGGCTGGATGGCGGTGCGGACAAGCAGCAGATCTGGTTGTATTCCGGCAATGAAGCCGCAGCCGCCGTGAGCAATGGGCCGGCGGTTTACGACCCTGGCTTCCTGCTGGTCCAGCATTATGCGGAAGCCAGTGGTTCACCCCTGGACAGCACTGCATCGGCGATCCCGGCTGGCGCATTCAGTGGCACCCGATCGATGGCTGGCGCGATTGGTGCAGGCATCAGGTTCGATGGCACGCAGACGCTCGATATTCCGGCTGCGCCCAAACTGACGTTCACCGCTGCTACCGGAATGACGGCCTCACTCTGGATCAAACCTGAAGCGGCCAGCCAGACAGGCGAACTGCTGAACGCGGGACCAACCCTTGCACTGGCACTCGAGGGCGGCAAGCTGGTTGCCCGCTCAGGCGGTGCAACCGTGACAGGCCCGGATGTGCCGGCAGGCAGCTGGAGCCTGGTGGCGGTGACGCTGGGTCCCAAGCTGGCGCTCTACCTGAATGGCGCGAATGTGGGCGAAGCCGATGCGGCCAGTCCGGATGCGGCGCTGGCAATCCGGCTTGGCCAGGGCTTCAAGGGCGAAGCGGATGAACTGGTGCTGGCCAATGTTGCGCGCAGCGCCGACTGGCTGCGTCTGGCCGCAATGACGCAGGGTCTGGATAACGACAAGGTGGTGCTGGCAGGCGAAGAGGAAAGCGAGGAGGGCGGCGGCGAGGCTTCCTACTTTGGCGTGATCCTGCAAAGCGTGACGCTGGACGGCTGGGTGGTCATCGCCATCCTGATGGTGATGCTGGGCATCAGCATTCTCGTGATGGCCACGAAGGCATTGCTGGTGAGCAAGATTTCCCGGGCTAACAAGGACTTTCTGGACGCGTTTCATGCGCTGAAGGCAAGCGAGACAGCCGAACTGGATGTGGACGACGATCCTGAAGATGCGGATCTGAAGGAAAGCGGCATGGCGGCGATCCTGTTTGGTCACCACGATCATCACCAGAACTCGACCTTGTACCGCATCTATCATGCGGGCACGCAGGAGTTGAAAAAACGCATGGGCAATCGCTCCAGCGTGGAACTCTCGCCACAGGCGCTGGATGTGGTGAAGGCCGGACTGGACGCCACCGTGGTGCGCGAAAACCAGAAGCTCAACAGCCTGATGGTGCTGCTGACCATTGCGATTTCCGGCGGGCCCTTCCTCGGGCTGCTCGGCACTGTGGTGGGGGTGATGATTACCTTTGCCGCGATTGCTGCAACCGGTGACGTGAACGTGGCGGCGATCGCCCCCGGCATTGCCGCGGCACTGGTGGCAACGGTGGCTGGCCTGGCGGTCGCGATTCCGGCGCTGTTTGGCTACAACTATCTGGGTTCGCGCATCAAGTCGATCAGTGCCGACATGCACGTTTTCGTTGACGAGTACATCGCTCGCATCGCCGAAACCCATAGCTGACAAGGGTAGACATGGCCGAGATCCGCGAAGACAACGAACCGTTCGACGACATCAACATCACGCCGATGCTGGATCTGGCGTATGTGCTGCTGGTCATTTTCATCATCATGACCACCGCCTCGGTACAGGGCATCAAGGTCAACCTGCCGAAGGCGAGCAACACGCCGAGTCTGGCCAAGCCCAAAACCAAATCGGTCACCATCGACGCAGCCGGCCAGGTTTATCTCGATACCTACCCGGTCAGCATGGCCGAACTGGAAAGCCGTCTGAAGAGCTTCAAGGCAATCACTCCTGATCTGCCGGTGGTGATCAAGGGCGATTCAAAGATCGCCTATGAAAAGGTGATTGATGTAATGGATTTGTGCGGCCGCCTCGACATTACCCAACTGGGCCTGGTGACGGCCAAACAGCCCAAGTAACCATGCTGGCGCACAAGCGATCCCTGCGCAGCCGACTGCCAGTCATCGGTGGCC
>JAIOJU010000083.1 GCA_019911765.1 Thiobacillus sp. | reverse complement strand
ATAAGTTTGCGTACATGCCGAGACGCGCATCCGCGCGCCGGGTGCGCGAAGCGAACCGCAGCCATAGTCGTTCTATGGCGAGGATGAGCGACAAAGCAATCGGTGATGCGGGGCGCGTCGAACATAGCGAAATTTATGGGTTGTCGTACTAGAATCCCTGCCATGCAGAGCACGTTCTCATGAAAACCCTGTTGGCCGACGATCACCCGCTGATGCGTGAAGGGGTGCGACAGGTATTGGCCCAACTGGAGCCGCAGGTCGAAATCATCGACGCGCATGACTATCCGAGCCTGTTTGCACAAACTGCCGCCCATGCCGATCTGGACCTGGCGCTGGTCGACCTGAACATGCCGGGGTTCGTCGGCATGCAGGGCATCGTCCAGTTTCGCAGCCGCTTCCCCGACATTCCACTGGTGGTGCTGTCTGCTTCGGAGTCGCCGCACGACATACAGAGCGCACTGGAAGCCGGCGCCCTGGGTTACATCCCCAAAGCAGCGCCGACTGCCGTGATGCTGGCTGCACTGAGGCAGGTGCTGGCGGGTGACATCTATGTTCCGAATTGCCTGGGCAGCAGCAACGGCCTGCACGCCAGTGCGCCAGCCGATTTCGCAACCCTGCAGCACAGCGGACTGACGGCCCGTCAACTGGAAGTGGCGCGCCTGCTGGCACAGGGCAGCGCCAACAAGGCCATCGCGGTCATGCTGGACATGTCGGAAAGCACAGTAAAAGTCCATATCGCTGCCATCTTCCGTGTCTTTGGCGTCACCAATCGCACCGAAGCCGTACTCGCCATCCAGCGGCTGATGCAGGCGCCCTGATTCATCTTGAGCGTCCTGCGCACCCTGCTCGGCCGCTTGTCCCTGCTCAGCATTCGCAGCCGGGTACTGGTGATTGCATTGCTGCCGGCCTTGTTGACCGAATTCGGGCTGGTGGCTTATTTCACCACGCAAACCCTGGCCACTGCCGAAAATGCGCTCCATGCGCGCGCCGCCAATGCCGCGCGCCACCTGGCCAACGCCTTGCCCTATTTGCTGGTCAGCGGCGATACGGCGCGCGCGCACGCGCTACTCAAATCCGAAGCAAAAAACAGCCAGCTCGCCTATGTCCTTGTCACGGATGCCAACGGGCGGTTGATCGCCAGCACGGGAGACACGCTGTCCACGGCCAGCCCGGATCAGCACTACTGGCAACGTGCCGAAATACGATTGCCCAGCGCGGATTTCCACGATGACCCGCTATTCGTCATCGGCACGACGCCGTCCAGCGATCTGCTGGGAGGGGTGGAAGTGAGCGCGTCGCTTGACCAGATCAATGCATTCAAACGCGACACGCTGCTTCATGCCGCCCTGCTGATGCTGGTGGCGTTGCTGCTCACCGGCGCGCTCGCCTGGCGCATGTCCAACCGCCTGACCAGACAGCTGCGTCACGTGGGGCACGTGGTGGAACGGCTGGCATGCAACGACCTGACAGTACGTGCCCAGTTGGCGCATGAGGGCGAAGTCGGCGCCCTGGCCACCGGGGTGAACAACATGGCCGAAGCCTTGCAGGCCCACCGCAGCGAACTGGAAAAACGCATCCGCGATGCCACTGCCGATCTCGCCGCGAAAAAAACCATGGCCGAACGCGCCAACCAGGCCAAATCACGATTTTTCGCCGCAGCCAGCCATGACCTGAGACAACCGCTGCATGCCCTGTCCCTCTTTGTCGCCGCACTGAAAGCACGCAACCACCAGACCGAAGCGCAAACCCTGATCGACAACATCGAAGCCTCCACCGCAACCATGGAACAGCTGTTCAATGCGTTGCTCGATATTTCGCGGCTGGATGCCGGCACCATCGAGCCTCATCCGGTACATTTCTCGCTGCAGAAGATGCTGGACGACCTCGACAAGCAATTCCGCGCGCTGGCGGCGGAAAAGCAGCTGCGGCTGCGCTTCCGCCCATGCGATGTCACCCTGTATAGCGATCCATTATTGATCGAGCGCATCCTGGTCAACCTGATTGCCAACGCCATCCGCTACACCGACGATGGCGGCGTGCTGGTGGCCTGCCAACGCCGGGGACGCACCGTGCGAATCAGCGTGATCGACACCGGTCGCGGCATCTCGCCCGAGCAGCAGGACAGCGTGTTCCATGAATTTGTGCAATTGCACAATGCGGCCCGGGACCGCAACAAAGGGTTGGGGTTGGGGCTGGCCATCGTGTCGCATCTGGGTCGTTTGCTGGGACACCGGGTGGAGTTACGTTCGCGCCCGGAGCGCGGTTCGATATTCAGTTTTACGGTGCCATGCGGGGACACCACACTGATCCAGACACCTGCCGCCCCTGTCACTCCGGTGCAAATCCCGGGCGATGCCCTGGTCGTGCTGGTGGACGACGAAAGTGCCATTCTCCGCGGCATGTCCGAGTTGTTCGACAATTGGCACATTGATCTGGTCACGGCCCACCGTGCCGACGAAGCGGAGCAATGGCTGGACACGCTCGGCCGCCTGCCCGACGTGATCGTGTCAGATTACCGTCTGCCCGATGATATCGACGGCATCGAAGTCATCACCCGTCTGCGGCAAAAATACGGGGCTGATATCCCGGCCATCCTGGTCACCGGCGACACCGCGCCCGACACCATCCTGCGCATCAGCCGGGCCGGCTTTCCGCTACTGCACAAGCCGCTCCGCCCCGCCAAGCTGCGTGCGCTGCTCACCCACCTGATCC
>JAIOJU010000082.1 GCA_019911765.1 Thiobacillus sp. | reverse complement strand
GCCTCACGATGGCCGCCAGTTCATCGTGGTGGCTGCCGGTAAGCGGGCGCGCCTTGATCCAGGCGTAGCGTTCCCAGGGCCGGCCTTGTGCCATCAAATAGTCTTCCAGCATGGCAAAGCCCATCGCAAATGGCCCGGATTCACCCCATGGCCGCAGCCGCAGATCGACCCGGAACACATAGCCGTCGGCGGTGTTTTCCGACAGCGAGGCGGCAAGTTTGCGCCCCAGACGGATGAAAAACTCGTGGTTGGTGAGCGAGCGGATCCTGGCATCAGGGTCGTCGCTGGCGGTGTTGCCTTCCTCGGGGTAGAGGTAGATCAGGTCGATGTCGGACGACACATTGAGTTCGCCGCCGCCGAGCTTGCCCATGCCGACGACGACCATCTGTTGCGGCGTGCCGTGTTCGTCGCGCGGCTCGCCGTGACGCCCGGCAAGCGCCGCATGGTGAAAATCCAGCGCAGCGCGGATGCACACCTCCGCCAATGTGCTGTAGGTGGCGGTCACTTCTGCCAGATCGGCGGCCCCCGCCAGGTCGCGGGCGGTGGTGATCAGCCAGACGCGCTGTCGCAGTTGCCGCAGGCGCTGATCGAGCACGGTTTCATCGGCGCATGGCGGTTCGGACAGAAACGCCTGCATGGCTTCGCGGGTGCAGGCACGGTCGAGCAGCCCCGCCACTGTGTCGGCGAGGTGTGGCTGCGCGGCCAGCAGGCGGCTGCCATAACGGGAACAACGGGTAATACGCTCAAGGGCAGGATGGATCATGGTTTGGAGGAGGGGCCTTGGATTAAAATGAATCGTTGATCACAATGCGTTAACCAGTGAGGAGATTGTATGGCAGCCATCGAGTCGATACTGACCGAAACCCGTGTTTTTCCACCCGACGAGGCCTTTGTCAAACAGGCGAATGTGTCCGGAATGGCCGCCTACCAGGCTTTGTGCCAGCAGGCTGAAACCGACTACGAAGGCTTCTGGGCCAACCAGGCGCGCCAGACCATCACCTGGCACAAGCCGTTCACCCGCACGCTCGACGAATCGAAAGCGCCGTTCTACAAATGGTTCGACGATGGCGAGCTGAACGTCTCCTACAACTGCCTCGACCGCCATCTGGCCACCAAGGGCGACAAGACCGCGCTGATTTTCGAGGCTGACGACGGTGCGGTGACGAAGGTTACCTACAAACAATTGCACGCGCGCGTCTGCCAGTTTGCCAATGGCCTGACCTCGCTTGGCGTGGTGGCCGGCGACCGGGTGATCGTCTACATGCCGATGAGCATCGAAGCGGTGGTGGCGATGCAGGCCTGCGCGCGCATCGGCGCGATTCATTCGGTGGTGTTCGGCGGCTTCTCGTCCAAGAGCCTGTTTGAGCGCATCGACGATGCCAAGGCGAAAATCATCATCACCGCCGACGAGTCGCTGCGCGGCGGCAAGGCGGTTCCGCTCAAGCGTGCGGTCGACGATGCGCTGGCGATGGGCGACACGTCCTGCGTCGAGCGCGTGATCGTGTATCGCCGTTCCGGCGGCGAGGTCAACTGGGGGCCGCGCGACCTCTGGTGGCACGAACTGACGCAAACCCAGGCCGAAACCAGCGAGCCGGTGTGGGTCTCCGCCGAGCATCCGCTATTCATCCTGTACACCTCGGGTTCGACCGGCAAGCCCAAGGGCGTGCAGCATTCCAGCGGCGGCTATCTGCTCGGCGCGATTCTGTCGATGCAGTGGGTTTTCGACGCCAAGCCCGACAGCGACGTCTACTGGTGCACCGCCGACGTGGGCTGGATCACCGGCCACACCTATGTCACGTATGGTCCGCTGGCACTGGGCATGACCGAAGTGATTTTCGAGGGCATTCCCACCTATCCGCACGCCGGACGTTTCTGGGAGACCGTCGAGAAGCACAAGGTCACCACCTTCTACACCGCGCCGACCGCGATCCGCAGCCTGATCAAGCTGGGGGCGCACCAGCCCGCCAAGTTCGACCTGTCGTCGCTGCGCCTTTTGGGCACGGTGGGCGAGCCGATCAACCCCGAGGCCTGGATGTGGTACCACGAGGTTATCGGCGGCGGGCGCTGTCCGATTGTCGATACCTGGTGGCAGACCGAAACCGGCGCCAACATGATCGCGCCCTTGCCCGGCGCGGTGCCGACCAAGCCCGGTTCCTGCACCCTGCCGCTACCCGGCATCATGACCGCAATTACTGACGAGGCCGGGCATCCGGTGGAAAAGGGCCAAGGCGGCTTTCTGGTGATCCAGCGGCCTTTCCCCTCGCAACTGCGTACCCTGTGGAATGACCCCGAACGCTTCCTCAAGACCTATTTCCCCGAGGAACTTGGCGGCAAGACCTATCTTGCCGGTGATTCGGCGCATCGCGACAAGGACGGCTATTTCTGGATCATGGGCCGCATCGACGACGTGCTGAACGTGTCCGGCCACCGCTTGGGTACCATGGAGATCGAATCCGCGCTGGTGTCCAACCCGCGCGTGGCCGAGGCTGCCGTGGTGGGGCGTCCGCATGACATCAAGGGTGAAGCTGTGGTGGCGTATGTGGTGCTGAAAGGGACGCGTCCTGGCGGCGAGGAAGCGCGCAACGTTGCCGTTGAATTGCGCAACTGGGTGGCCAAGGAAATCGGTCCCATCGCCAAGCCTGATGAAATCCGTTTTGGCGACAACCTGCCAAAAACCCGTTCCGGCAAGATCATGCGGCGCCTGCTGCGGGCAATTGCCAAGGGCGAGGAAATCACCCAGGACATCTCCACCCTGGAAAACCCGGCGATCCTGGATCAGTTGAAGGAAGCGGTGAAGTAAGTCCGGCAGGGGAAGGGGGATGGATGCTCAACAGGCGCTTGAATCCCCGCTGCAGCGCCCTAAGCTGAAACTGAAGGGTATTTTATTCATAGTCCAAGAAGGGAAATCATGTCTCATTATCATGCAGTCGTCTGGCTCGATCACAATGAAGCCCATGTCATGCACATCAGCCCGAATGATGTTGAAAAGTCCGTGGTGAGCCCGGCCACGCCCCACCGCAATCTCCACCGCAAGCGCGGGTCGGTCAGCGGCAGTCGTCAGCCCGAGGACCAGCATTACTATCACGAGATCGTGGAAGCCATGAAAGGCGCGGCGGAGGTCCTGATCGTCGGGCCCGGCCAGGCCAAGCTCGAACTGATCAAGCATATCCATTCCCACGACCATGAAGCCACCAGGCAGGTGGTCGGGGTGGAAACGGTGGACCATCCGAGTGACGCCCAGCTGGTGGCCTATGCCCGCAAGTACTTTGTGGCCAAGGACCGGATGCTGTCGCAGTAGCCAAGCGTATTCCCTTGCTTCAGGAAGGGATGTTCGGGAAAAGCACCCTGCGGGGTGCTTTTTTTGTCGATATTTTTTACAGATTTGTATGTGTGAGGCTTTGTAAACGGGCAGAGCGCGTTGTTTTCCGCAATAAAAACAAACTCAAACCAGATTTTGTTGGCTGAAAACTGCTTCTGGTATGTATTTTGCATTTTGTTTTGGGCGGATCATGACAAGCTGTAATAACACGCATGCATTCACTTCAACGCAGAGTGAGGGAATGTGACGAAGCATCCAGTTCAAATGGAATGGAGGAGAGTTATGAGGCATCAAAAAATCAATCGCGCCCTGCTGGGCGCGCTGCTGGTTGCAGGAGGCGTGGTTTCTTCTCAGGCCAGTGCGGTTCAGCAAGCACCTGCGCCAGTATTTTCGGGTACGTACGTCGATATGTATCTGAAAGACTATCCAAGTCTGAGTGAAGAAAAGGTTTATCTGGATGCTGCATTGGCATCAACGATCACAGGCCACGTGGGTTCGCAGGCGGATTCTCGTTTGGTCAGCTTCTCATCTACGACCGACACATTGGATGCGGCAAATGGGTTTTCCCAGATATCGGCCCTGGACGGTTATATCAATAACATCACCATTACGGCGCCAGGCTACTGGTTCGAGGATCTGATTTTTAGCGTAAACCTGTCCCCAAACAATAATATGGACCTGTCTATTTTGGCCACAGACAAGTCAGGGGGAACCGATACCTTCGCCAACTGGGTAGCCGAGGGCCTGGGAAATGGTGAGAACCGTATCATGGTGCTCTCCACTGGCGGGAATCTGATGCAGTCGGTCACCATTAATTCTTATTACGGCATGCAGTCGTTGGGCGGGGTTGATGCGCTCAAGCAGACTGAGATTTCCGGCATTACGCCTGTTCCCGAACCCGAGACCTATGCCATGCTGCTGGCCGGTTTGGGGCTAGTTGGATTTGCGGTGCGTCGCAAGCAAGCCTGACAACTCTGTTGCACATAAAAAAGCGCCGCATGCCGGCGCTTTTTTATGGCCGACGAAGATGTGTCTGCACTCCGGTGCCGCTGGGCACGGATGGTTGCCAAGCTGGATTGCCTGAGTGTAAAAATTTCACACTTCGGTGGTCTTGCTCAGGTGGGGTTTAGTTAATCCATTGAAAATTAAAGATATTATTTTTGACGGCTTTCTTTCCCGGGCCTAAAGTCCGTCGAAATTTCGTCGTTACTGTTGATAACCTGTACAAGGGCAAACCCATCGCGAGGTGGGGACGCAAAGCTTCCGGTCTTGCAAAAGATAGCGGGGTTGCCGAAGAAAATCGTTTTTTGGCTGGTGCGTTGGCCCCTGATTCAGGCAGTTTTTTGAACCAGGAGTCCCCATGTCACACCACTGCCCATTCCCCGTCCGTTCAACCAATAGCCGCTGCAGTTACCAGACAGGTACCGCGCCGGGTTTTACCTTGTGTCTTGCTCTGGTGGCAGCCTTGATGGGCTATGCGGGTTTTAGTCATGCGGCGCCCTCCGGCAAGGCTCGGGGCAATGACAATGCCGTGGCGCCGGCTGCTGCTCCCGCCAGGGTTCAGCCCTATCTGGGATGGGCCAGGGGGCGCTTGCTGGTGGCGCCGCGTGCCGGCTTGCCGGCAGGTGAATTCGATCAGGCCCTGAAGCCATTCAAGGGCCGCTCCAAGGGCTACATTCGGCAGTTGAATACGCATGTCATCGAATTGCCTGCGGGCGCCGATGAACTGGCGACCATGAAGGAGATGCGCAAGAATCGTCGCCTCAAATATGTCGAACTGGATATGGCCGTGGCCCATGCCGGGTCGGTGACGGATCCAGCCTACGGCAGCAGTTGGGCGCTGCCGAAAATCCAGGCACCTACTGCATGGGACAGCGCCAATGGCAGTGGTGTCACGGTTGCCATCCTGGATACCGGGGTGGATGGCACGCATCCGGATTTGACCGCGAACATGGTGCCCGGCTGGAACGTATTCGACAACAATGCCAACACGGCGGATGTCCACGGCCACGGCACCTCGGTGGCCGGGGTGGTGGCGATGGCGGCGAATAACGGCGCGGGCAGTGCGGGTGTGGCCTGGGGAGCCCGGATCATGCCGGTGCGCATTGCGGATCCCAGTGGGTATGCATACTGGAGCACGGTGGCGCAGGGCATTTACTGGGCGGCCGATCATGGCGCCAAAGTTGCAAACATCAGTTACAACGGCGTGTCGGGCAGTTTGACCATCCAGGCAGCGGCGCAATATATGCGCAACAAGGGCGGGGTCGTGGTGGTGGCCGCCGGCAACAGTGGCGCACTGGAAAATATTGCATCGAATGATGCGTTGTTGACGGTGGCGGCAACGGACAAAAACGATGTGCGCGCCAGCTTCTCCAGCTACGGTGACTATGTCGACCTGTCGGCACCTGGCGTGAGTATCTACACCTCGACCCGAGGCGGGGGATATGCCAATGCTTCCGGCACTTCGTTCGCCAGTCCCGTGGTGGCCGCTACGGCCGCGTTGCTGTTATCGGCCAACAGCAAGCTGAACCCCGCCGATGTAGACCGTTTCCTGACCGGGAAGAGCGTCGACCTCGGGTCATCTGGTTATGATCAATATTACGGTTTCGGTCGCGTCAATGCGGCTGCGGCGGTTCAGGCAGCCAGGCCGATCGTCGTGGTCGATACTCAGCCCCCATCCGTCAGCATCGCGTCACCCACGGGCGGGCAGGTGTCCGGTGTGGTGCCGATCGATATCGAGTCTTCCGACAATGTGGGTGTCGTTCGCGTCGAGCTTCACGTGAATGGTCAATTGTTCGCGACGGACGAGCTGGCACCGTTTGCATTCGCATGGGATACCACAGGCAAGGCTGATGGCAGTTACAGCCTGAGAGTGCAGGCGGTGGATGCAGCGGGTAATCGCAGGGAGTCGCTACCCGTTACGGTCACGGTTGGCAACGATAGCGCTGCACCCACGATCGGAAGTTTCAATCTCACTGACGGTATGAGCCTCTCCGGAGGCAGGCAGACGATCAAGGTGAGCGCCACCGACAATCAAAGCGTAGCCAAGATCTCGCTGTCGATCGACGGCAAGGAAGTGGCTGCTGCCTATGGCGGCTCGCTTCGCTACAACTGGAATACCCGTAAAGTGGTCAGCGGTGCCCACACGGTCACGGTGCAGGTTACCGACAATACGGGCAACGTCACCACCCGCTCCGTTACAGTTAACAGGTAGTCATTTCAGTCTGCTCTGCAGCAGCTAGCGCCCCTCGGGGCGCTTTTTTTGCGGGGCTTATTTTCTGGCTGGCGCAAGCGCCGCCAGGGTGGTCACCAGTTCCAGCACCAGAGCGTGGAGGCGTTCAGGCGATTGCAGTGCGCCATTTTCCGCATCGAAAGCCGTGTCGGCATGGGCCAGGGCAAATTGGCCGGGCAGTACCAGCACGCCGAGTGTATTCAGGATTTGACGCAGGTGCGGCAGCATCCGCATGCCGCCGAGCGATCCGGGTGAGGCGCTCATGATGGCGGCTACCTTGTTCTGGTAAGGAACCAGCCCCGATTCGCCTTGCCATTCGCGGGTCACCCAGTCGATCGTGTTTTTCAGCAGTGGCGGGACCGAGCTGTTGTACTCCGGGCTGGAAATCAGCAGGGCATCATGTTCCTTGAACAGGGCCTTGAGGCGCAGGGCGTTGTCTGGCAGCCCGTCCTTGTCTTCCAGATCGCCGTTGTAGATGGGCAGCGGATAGTCCGCCAGGTCGATCAGGGTAACGTCGCCGCCCGCGGCACGGGTGGCGTCCACCGCAGCCTGAATGAGTTTGCGGTTCCATGAATCGCGGCGAATGCTGCCTGAAAAAGCGAGGATTTTGGGCATGAGGTTTCCTTGCATGAAAACCGGCCATTGTACCCAGCTTGCACAAGCACGCTGCCATACGGTACTACATGGTTTCGTTCCCATAATCCCGGCACAATCAGGAACGTATCTTTCATTACCTTGGTCAACTGTTTTGAGAATTCACGATGCCATCTGATCCCACCCTGCTTACCGGTATGCGGCTCGACAAGTGGCTATGGGCAGCGCGCTTTTTCAAAACCCGTAGTCTGGCCACCCAGGCAATCGATCATGGCCAGGTGAAACTTAATAGCGAGCGCGTTAAACCTGCACGGGAGGTCAAGCCAGGGGATCGGTTGATGATCCATATCGGCGACTTCGACTGGGTGTTGACCGTGCGGGCGCTGTCCATGCACCGTGGGCCGGCGCCCGTTGCGCAGCTTTTGTATGAGGAAGACCCTGCCAGTCACGCGCGTCGCCAGCAACAGGTAAGTGAGCGCAAACTGGCAAGCAACCCGGCGGCGGAGATCAAGGGCCGCCCCACCAAACGTGACCGCCGGCAGATTCATCGTTTTACCAGCGAGTAGATTCCAAGAAATTACCCGCCCATGCCGCCGCGGAGGCCGGCAAACGCATAGAATTAAAGGATTCGAGCCACCGTGTTTATGACCGTTTCTCCCGCCCTCTCTCTTTTCATGCGTCGTGCGTCGCGCTGGCTGGCCGCGCTGGCCGCATTGGGTGCGGTGGGTTTTACGGTTGCGGCTGCATGGATGTTTTTCTGGGTGTTACCCAATATCGCCGAGCATCGGGAAACCGTGGCGAATCTGATGTCGCGTGCGCTGGGGCAGCGCGTGACAATCGAGGCCGTGACAGGGGCGTGGCAACAGGCGAGCCCGGCGTTTCGTCTGCAGGGCGTGCGTCTGTACGACAAGCAGGATCGACTGGCACTGAATTTGCCCGAAGTCGATGCCACGTTTGCCTGGCGCTCGCTGCTGTTTCTGGAGCCGCGCTTTACCCGTATAGAGTTGCAGGGACTGACCCTGGACGTACGGCGTGCGCGCGACAAGCATTTTTATGTCGGCGGCATACCGGTGAATCCGGCTGACCCCGACAGCGGGTTTTCCAGCTGGCTGTTGCGCCAGGGCCGCGTACATGTCGGAACGGCCACACTCAACTGGCTGGATGAAGTGCGCGATGCGCCGCCACTGATGCTGGAGGCGGTCGACTTGACCCTGATCAATGCGCGTCGAACACACAATCTGAAGCTGCATGCGATACCGCCGGCCGGTGTGGCGCGCCCGCTGACAATCGAGGCAGAGTTGACCGCGCGTGACGTGGACGACATCAAAACCTGGAGCGGCGTGATCGAGGCAAAGGTGGCCGGGGTGTCCTTTCCCCGTCTGGCCCCCTGGCTGCAGTTGCCGTACCAGCCGCGTCAGGGCTGGGGCGCGCTGCACGTGAACTTTAGCGTGGCTCAGGGCGCGTTAGCAGAAATCAGGGCAGGACTGGATTTGCGGGCAATTGAAACCGTGCTGGGGGAGGGTTTGCCTGCGCTGCGTCTGGATCGGGTGCGTGGTCAGGCCGTGTGGCAGGGCCATGCAGAAGGTCAGCGCATGGCGTTTGAAAACCTGCGCGTGGCGCGATCGGGCTCAGCCCTGGGCGCGCCGTTTGACATGGGGCTGGCCTGGGGCACAGCGGGTCACGAAATCACCGCGCGGGCACTCGGTCTGAGCGGGTGGGAATCGATGCTGCCGAGCCTGCCCATGGAGGATGCCTTGCGCTCGCGTCTGCAGATACTGAAGCCGCAGGGACGCCTGGACAGCTTGACGTTTCACTGGACCGGGACGCAACCGGGGCTGGACAATTTCAAGGTGGCCAGCCGCTTCTCCGGGGTGGGGGTGACGGCGGTCGACCGTCAACCCGGTTTGAGCAATCTGTCCGGACGCATTGAAGGCGATTACCGGGCTGGTGTGTTCGAGATTGCGTCGAAGCAGGCAACCATCAATTTGCCCGCACTTTTTCGGGAACCCGTATTCGATCTGGACGCAATCCGGGCGCGTGGCAAATGGAAGAAAACCAAGCGTGGGCGCTTGCTGGTTCTGGATGAGGCCGTATTTTCCAATCGTGATGCCGCCGGCACGGCCAAGGGCAGCTACGAGGCGATCGCCGACCATCCGGGGGTGATCGATTTGAGTGCACACCTGACGCGTGCGGACGGCACCGCTGTCTACCGTTATCTGCCGAAAAAGATAGGCGACAGGACCGTCAACTGGACCCGCGACGCCGTTGTCTCAGGCTATTCCGATAACGTGCTGCTGACCTTGCAGGGCGACCTGACAAAATTTCCGTTTGATCAGGGGGGCGGGCGGTTTGTCGTCGATGCGCGGATCAAGGATGCGGTGATTGAGTATGTGTCGGGGTGGCCGCGCATTGAGGGCATCCAGGCGCGCATGGTGTTCAGGGACAAAGTGATGGAGGTGACATCGGATCAGGCCAGGATTTATGGCGTGTCGCTGTCTGCCGTCAAGGCCGTCATTCCGGATTTGCTGCATCACGATGAGCAGTTGCACATAGACGGACGCGCAAATGGGCCGTTCCAGGATTTCATACGCTTTGCCAACACCAGCCCGGTGGGCGACCGCTTGCGTGGACTGACCACCGCACTGGAGGGGGGCGGACCGATGCAACTCGCGTTGCAAATGCAGGTGCCGCTGCACCACAGTCATGACACCACCTTGGATGGAAAACTGTCATTTCAGGGCAACACGGCCAATTTGTCCGGATTGCCGCGACTTGAGCCGATACGGGGCGACATCGATTTCACCCAGGAAAGCCTGACGGCAAAAAACCTGAGCGCCCAGTTTTTGGGAGGACCGCTTCGCGTCGACACGGCGACGACCAATGGCCAGGTGCGGATTCTGGCGCAAGGGCGGGCGACGGCTGATGGTCTGATAGCCTGGCTCGGCACGGCATGGGACAAGCGTCTGTCGGGCCAGACTGCGTGGCGCGGCCAGATCGATCTGGAAACAGCAGGCGAACGCGTGCGTATCGAGTCTGATCTGGTCGGGCTGGCTTCGAGTTTGCCTGCACCGTTGGCCAAGCCGGCAGCACAGGCGCTGCCGTTATGGTTTACCAGCCAACCGCAGGCCAACGGCAAGCAACATGAAGTCAGGCTGGGGAAAACGGTGGGTGCGGTGTGGCGCAGCACGCCGGATACGGGTTTTTCAAAAGGTGAAATTCGCTTTGGCGGATATGCCGTGATGCCGGGCGAACCCGGTTTGCGCCTGGCCGGCAGTGGCAGCGGCCTGGATATTACCGGATGGATGGCATTGTTGCCCGGGGGGCGTGGCGATGGCGGGGATGGCATGTCGCTGTCGTCGATCGACCTGAACTTCGATGCTTTCGATTTGATGGGGCGGCGCTATCAGGATGTGTCTTTGCAAGGCAGAACCCGTGGCGGCCTGTTGCGCACGCAAGTCAGCGGACGGGAGATGAATGGCGTGCTGACGTATCGGCCGGCGGGGGCATACGATTCCACTGGGGCTTCAGCCCGTAGTGGATCGGAGTCCTTTAGGGATCAGCCGGCCCGTGTGTCCGCGCAATTCAGGCAGTTGACGATCCCCGGTGTGGCCCCGGCATCCGCACCCGGCGTGGCCAACGGAATGAACATGAAGGCAGCGGATTTCCCGCTGCTCGATTTGACGGTGGAGGATTTCCGTCTGCAGGAACGCGCAATGGGACGCCTGGAAGCCGTGGCACGTGGTGCACCGCAAGGGTTGATGATCGAGAGTTTGCAGTTGTCCCATTCCGATAGCATGTTCCGCATGAGTGGTCTGTGGCGCGATAGTGGCATCAGCGAAACCCGCGCGGATCTGAGCCTGAGCGTGCTGGATGCAGGCAAGTTCCTGACCCGGTTTGGCTTCCCCGACACGCTCAAACGCGGCAGTGCGGACATAGAAGGCAACGCCACCTGGGAGGGGTCGCCGGCTGATTTTGCATTTGGCACGCTGGCAGGACAACTCGATTTCAAGGCGCGCGGCGGACAGTTCCTCAAGGTCGACCCGGGGGTGGGCAAGCTGCTCGGCGTGCTGAGCCTGCAATCGCTGCCCCGGCGGCTGAACTTCGATTTCCGTGATATCTTCAACGAAGGCTACGCCTTCGACAGTATCGGTGCCACTTTGCGCGTTGCACGCGGTGTGGTGTACAGCGATGATTTCAAGATGCGCGGCCCGTCAGCCAAGGTCAACATGTCCGGGCTGGCAGACCTCAATCAGGAATCCGTGCAGTTGCGCGTGAAGGTGATCCCGAAACTGTCCGAGAGCGTGGCTGTGGCAGGTGCCTTGATCGGCGGGCCATTGGCAGGCGTGGGCGCGCTGGCGGCGCAAAAACTGCTGCGGGATCCGTTTGAAGAAGCCATCAGCAAGGAGTACATGGTAACGGGATCGTGGCTGGCGCCTGACGTGAAAAAACTGACCAAAAGCAAACCCAAAGCAGAAATTCAGGCAACTGAACCCTGATAGTGGAATTCACATGACGACGAAAAAAATCGCTAAATCTTCTGTGGCTCGCCCCAAAGGCGCGGCCGTCAAGAAAATCGCTTCCCAGCCTGACACGGTTCGCGTGGCGGCAATCCAGATGGCCTCCGGCCCCAACGTATCGGCCAACCTGGCCGAGGCCGAACAGCTGATCGAGCTGGCTGTCGATGCCGGTGCGCGTCTGGTCGCATTGCCGGAGTTCTTCTGCATCATGGCCATGAAAGATGCCGACGTGGTGAA
>JAIOJU010000081.1 GCA_019911765.1 Thiobacillus sp. | reverse complement strand
GTGCAAAACCCGGGCCAGCTGCATGGGTGTTGATTTATTTCTTCATTAAATCAATAGCATGTGCGTCAACCTGGCTTGGTGATGGCGATGTTCAGGCCTGTTTGATAAACAAGCTGTAAAAAACTTCGACAAGGCTCGGGTTACTGACACCAGTCCGGCAAAATCCGGGCATAAAAAAACCCCGCCGAAGCGGGGCTTTTGGGGCTGCGTGAGCAGGCAACACTTACATCATGCCGCCCATGCCACCCATACCGCCCATGTCACCCATGCCGCCGCCCATGCCGCCAGCGGGCTTGTCTTCCGGCAGGTCGGTGACCATGCAGTCGGTGGTCAGCATCAGGCTGGCGATGGAGGCTGCGTTCTGCAGCGCGACGCGGGTCACCTTGGTGGGGTCGAGCACGCCCATTGCCACCATGTCGCCGTATTCGCCATTGCCGGCGTTGTAGCCAAAGTTGCCCTTGCCTTCCAGCACCTTGTTGACCACGACGGATGCTTCTTCGCCGCAGTTCTTGACGATCTGGCGCAGCGGCTCTTCGATGGCGCGCAGCACGATCTTCACGCCGGCGTCCTGGTCGTGGTTGTCGCCCTTGAGGTCCTTGATCGCGGAACGTGCGCGCAGCAGGGCCACGCCGCCGCCGGGGACGATGCCTTCTTCCACCGCAGCGCGGGTGGCGTGCAGCGCATCTTCAACGCGGGCTTTCTTTTCCTTCATTTCGACTTCGGTCGCCGCGCCCACCTTGACGATGGCAACGCCACCGGCCAGCTTGGCCTTGCGCTCCTGCAGCTTTTCCTTGTCGTAGTCGCTGGTGACTTCGTCGATCTGCTTGTTGATCTGGGCGATGCGGCCCTTGATCGCGCCAGCGTCACCGGCGCCATCGATGATGATGGTGTTGTCCTTGCCCACCTCGATGCGCTTGGCGCGGCCGAGTTCCTGCAGGGTGGCTTTTTCCAGCGACAGGCCGACTTCCTCGGCGATCACGGTGCCGCCGGTGAGGATGGCCATGTCTTCCAGCATTGCCTTGCGACGATCGCCGAAGCCCGGGGCCTTGACGGCGCAGGTCTTCAGAATGCCGCGGATGTTGTTCACCACCAGGGTGGCGAGTGCTTCGCCGTCGACATCTTCAGCCACGATCATCAGTGGCTTGCCGGCCTTGGCAACCTGCTCAAGTACGGGCAGCAGATCGCGGATGTTCGAGATCTTCTTGTCGAACAGCAGGATGAAGGGATCTTCCAACAGCGCCATTTGCTTGTCGGGGTTGTTGATGAAGTAGGGGCTGAGGTAGCCGCGGTCGAACTGCATGCCTTCGACAACGTCCAGCTCGTTTTCCAGACCGGAGCTGTCTTCAACTGAGATCACGCCTTCCTTGCCGACCTTGTCCATTGCAGCAGCGATGATGTCGCCGATCGAGGAATCGGAGTTGGCGGAAATGGAACCGACCTGGGCGATTTCCTTGCTGCTGGCGCAGGGCACGGACATCTTCTTCAGTTCAGCGGTGATGGCGATGACGGCCTTGTCGATGCCGCGCTTGAGGTCCATCGGGTTCATGCCGGCGGCAACGAACTTCATGCCTTCGTTGACGATCGACTGGGCCAGCACGGTTGCCGTGGTGGTGCCGTCACCGGCGATGTCGGAGGTCTTGGACGCGACTTCCTTGACCTTCTGCGCGCCCATGTTCTCGAGCTTGTCCTTGAGCTCGATTTCCTTGGCGACGGATACGCCGTCCTTGGTCACGGTGGGGGCGCCGAAGGAACGGTCGAGCACCACATTGCGGCCTTTCGGACCCAGGGTTACCTTGACGGCGTCAGCCAGAACATTGACGCCAGCCACCATGCGGTGGCGGGCGGAATCACCAAAACGTACGTCTTTTGCAGCCATTGCTTAACTCCTAATATGAATTCGGTTGGTACGGTGTTGTGAGTACTTGCTTGCGTTGCAGCGATTACTTCTCGACCACACCCATGATGTCTTCTTCGCGCATCACCAGCAGTTCGTCGCCCTCGACCTTGACGGTCTGGCCGGCGTACTTGCCGAACAGCACGCGGTCGCCGACTTTCACGTCCAGCGGAATCAGCTTGCCCTGGTCGTCTTTCTTGCCGGTGCCGACGGCGATGATCTCGCCCTGGTCGGGCTTTTCGGTGGCAGCATCGGGGATCACGATTCCGGAAGCGGTCTTGCGCTCTTCTTCCATGCGTTTGACAATCACTCGGTCGTGCAGAGGACGAATTTTCATACTAAATCTCCATTGAAACAATGACTTGTTGAACCCGGCTGGGGCGAGATAAACGGCTGGGCCAGCCGGAGGCTGTTAGCACTCTCGATACGAGACTGCTAATGGTAGGGGCGAGGGGGTTGGAATTCAAGGGGGAGGAC
>JAIOJU010000080.1 GCA_019911765.1 Thiobacillus sp. | reverse complement strand
GCGTGTCTACCAATTCCACCACGTCGGCCAAAGCGCTTGTACACCTTGCTGGACGGGACGCACGCGCCCCATCGGATTTTACTTTACTGCGGGATATCGCTTGCTTTGGAGCCGGCGTTCTGATCAGGCGTCTGTGCGGGCACGGCAGGCTGTGCCGCCGCAGGCTGCGTTGCCGTGACAGGTACGGTCGTCCGATCCAGCACACTATTCGACTTGTGTTGCTGCAGGCCAAAATAGGCCAGCCCCAGGCTGGTCAGGAAAAACAGGCTCGCCAGAATGGCGGTGCTGCGGCTCAGGAAGTTGGCCGACCCAGTCGAGCCAAACAAACTACCAGAGGACCCGCCGCCAAATGCTGCACCCATGTCTGCCCCTTTTCCGTGTTGCAGCAAAACCAATGCAATCACGGAAACAGCAACAATTATGTGAATAACCCAAACCAGTGTTTCCATATTTTTGACTCTTACTTGGCAGCTGCCCGGCAAATTGCCACAAACTCGTCGGCAACCAGTGAAGCGCCACCAATCAGACCGCCATCGATATCCGGCTGAGCCATTAATTCTGCCGCATTCGCAGCTTTTACGCTACCCCCATACTGGATCACCAGTTGATCGGCCACCGCTGCATCAAGTGCTGCAATCTTGCCGCGAATGAATGCATGTACCGCCTGAGCCTGCTCAGGGGATGCGGTTTTGCCTGTGCCAATCGCCCAGACCGGCTCGTACGCGATCACCGCTTTTGCCAGCGAGCCTACCCCGGCCGCTTCGATCACAGCGTCGAGTTGACGCGCCACGACAGCTTCTGTCACGCCTGACTCACGTTCTTCCAGCGATTCGCCCACGCACAGGATGGGGATCAAGCCTGCCGCCTGGGCGGCCTTGTACTTGCTTGCCACCAGAGCGTCCGATTCACCATAAAGGCTACGCCGCTCCGAGTGACCAACGATGACATAGGTACAGCCAAACTCGAGCAGCATGGCGGCGGACACTTCACCCGTAAACGCCCCCTTGGCTTGCTCGGATACGTTTTGTGCGCCCCAGGCAATCGATGAACCGGTCAACTCGGCCTGAGCCTGTGCCAGAAAAGGGAAAGGCACGCACACGACCGCCTTGATTCCCGCCAATGCAGATTTGAGCGCGGCCAGCAACGCGGCATTTTCTGCCAGGCTGCCGTGCATTTTCCAGTTACCGGCTACGAGCTTGTTACGCATGGGAGTCCGCCAAACAAAAGTGCGCGATGGTAAGCGCAACGCGCGCCACGGTCAACCGCAAACAGCATTGCAGACCCGCTTGATCAGCCAAAGCGGCCGGTAATATAGTCTTCCGTCTGCTTTTTGCCCGGCCGCATGAAGATGGTGCCGGTTTCATTGAACTCGATGAGTTCCCCCAGATACATGAAGGCGGTGAAATCCGAAATCCGGGCGGCCTGTTGCATGTTGTGGGTGACGATGGCGATGCTGTATTCGCTCTTGAGTTCGTTGATGAGCTCCTCGATCTTCGCCGTGGAAATGGGATCCAGAGCCGAGGTCGGTTCGTCCAGCAATACAACTTCAGGCTTGACCGCTACGGCGCGCGCAATGCACAAGCGCTGCTGCTGGCCACCGGAAAGCGACAACCCACTCTGCTGCAATTTGTCCTTCACCTCGCCCCATAACGCGGCTTTCTTGAGCGCCCACTCAACGCGATCGTCCATCGCGCTTCTGGACATCCGCTCGTACAGGCGCACACCAAAAGCGATGTTTTCGTAGATCGTCATGGGAAACGGCGTCGGTTTCTGGAAAACCATGCCGATCTTGGCACGCACCAGATTCACATCCTGGCTTTTGTCGAGGAGGTTCTTGCCATGAAACAGGATCTCCCCTTCAGCACGCTGCCCCGGATACAGGTCATACATGCGATTGAACGTACGCAACAAGGTGGACTTGCCACAACCCGAAGGTCCGATAAAGGCGGTAACTTTATTATGGGCAATGTCCAGATTCACGTTGCTGAGGCCCTTGAAGTCTCCGTAAAAGAAATCCAGATTACGAACCTGCAGGGAAGGGTTTTCGCCGTTAGACATGGCTTGATCGGGCATCAGAAAGCTCCGGGAATTAACGTTTGTCTTTGTTGCGGAAAACAACACGCACACCAATATTGACTGCCAGCACCAGGAAAGCGATCAACAGCGCCCCGCCCCATGCCAGATTCACCCAATTGTCGTAGGGGCTCAGTGCAAACTGGTAAATCACGACCGGCAGGTTGCCCATGGGCTCGGCCATATTGGTGCTGAAGAATTGATTGTTCAGCGCGGTGAAAAGAAGCGGTGCCGTCTCGCCGGTAATACGCGCCATGGCCAGCAGCACGCCCGTCGCCACGCCGGACTTGACTGCGCGCAAGGTCACCTTGAGCGACACCTGCCAGCGCGGCGCCCCCACCGCAAATGCGGCTTCGCGCAAACTTGTGGGCACCAGTTTCAGCATGTTTTCAGTGGTGCGCACCACTACCGGAATGGCGATCAAGGCCAGCGCAAGCGCGCCCGCCCAACCGGAGAATCCACCCGTCGTCACCACAAACAGCGCATACACGAACAGGCCGATGACGATTGACGGTGCCGACAGCATGATGTCGGTCATGAAGCGGGTGAATGATGCGAATTTGGATACCCGACCATATTCGGCCAGATAGATGCCGGCCAGGATGCCGATCGGCGTCGAGATCAGCATGGAAAACATCAGGATCAGGCCGCTGCCCACGATGGCATTGCGCAAGCCGCCTCCTTCGGAGCCTGGTGCCGGCGTATCCTGGGTAAACAAATCCCAGCTCAGCGCGGCAAACCCCTTGGAAAACAGTGTCAACAAAATCCACATCAGTGCGATCAGCCCGAGGCTCATTGCCACCATAGACAGGGTGATGCCGATGCGATTGGCCCAGATCCGGCGTTTATAC
>JAIOJU010000079.1 GCA_019911765.1 Thiobacillus sp. | reverse complement strand
GGTACGCAAGCATGGCTTCTGCCGTCAGTTCGGTATCCAGCGGCGCAATGGTGCCTGCCGCAACCGCCTGCCCCAGGGTTTCGCTGAAGCGCGATTTGGCCCGCGTGAAGATGGCCAGCAGCTTGGCCCGGAGAATGTCGTCCTGAGTGCTGACTTCCAGCGTCAGGTTGCCAAAAATGCAGCCGAGCATGCGGCCATGCACCTGCTTGATCGATTTTTGCCAGAAGTAGGCCGCATCGATCAGGTAGTCGATGCGCTCCATCGGCGGCAGGGCCGGATCGAAGGCCTCCGCTACAAAGCCATTTGCCCATTCATCCGCAAATTCATCGATCACCGCCATCACCAGATCGCGCTTGGACGGGAAGAAGTGATAGAAACTGCCTTTCTGGATGCCCGCGCCTTCGCAGATTTCCTGGATGCCTACATTGGCATAGCTGCGCGAGTGGAAGCGCGGCTTGGCTGCGGCAATGATTCGTGAACGTGTATCGGTCGAAATATGCATAAGCCGGAATGTAGTTGACCGATCGGTAAAATGCAAGCTCCTGTCGCTTGTTCAATTTATTGAGCGGAAAGGCATTGTGTTTATCGCACTTGGCGTGGAGAAATCTAAAGTAAAGATGGCAGTAGGGCGTATTGATGAACAGGGCTCCAGCCAGCCCATATGCTAGCCATGGCAATAGACAATCATTATTTGACCAAATTAACCGAGCCAGTTGAAAGCAGGCAATCACCGGCATGTAGTGGGTTGCCTGTTGCTTTTATGCCTTTGCAAAGTAGGCTTGTCTATAAGCAGGTGCTAATGTTAAAGATGGGAATGTGCAATAGCTTGCACCTTTGCTCGCAGGAAATTTATCAGCCCGACAAAAGGACTACACCATGGAAAAAAAACCAACCCCGTCATCTGTTAAAGCCACAAAAAGTCCGGTGCGCAAGCGCAGCCCCCGAAAGGCGGTGAATGGCGATATTCCGCCGGTGCTCACTGCTGACGGCGTTGAATCATTTGAGGTCGGCCAAGCCGTGGAGGCGGCGCAATCATCGAAGGCAATCGCCATGCAGGACATTCTCGGCAATATCAAGCCTGGTGATACCGAAACGCTGATGCAAACACTGGAAGCCATCATGTCGGGTGCCTCACCCGATGATGCGGTGAAGTTACGTCAGGCTCTGCTGGAGCACTCGCAACCCATCGTTGGAAAGAGGAAAGTCCATCCAGACGATGAATTGTCCGACGATTGGCGTGAGGGTGGCTACCCCTATCAGCACCTCATGTCGCGCAAGAAATATGAAAGCACCAAATACCAGTTGCAGGTGGAATTGCTTAAATTGCAGGCTTGGGTCAAGGAAACTGGCCAACGGGTAGTCATCTTGTTTGAAGGACGTGACGCGGCTGGAAAAGGCGGCACCATCAAACGCATGATGGAACATCTCAACCCACGCGGCGCCACGGTGGTGGCACTGGAAAAACCTTCCGAGGTTGAGCGTGGTCAGTGGTATTTCCAGCGTTATATCCAGCATTTGCCAACGGCGGGTGAAATCGTGCTGTTCGATCGCTCCTGGTTTAACCGCGCCGGGGTGGAGCGGGTCATGGGATTTTGCACCCCTGATGAGTACAACGAATTCATGCGCCAGGCGCCTGAATTCGAGCGAACCCTGGTGCGCAGCGGCATCCATCTCATCAAATTCTGGTTTTCGGTCAGCCGCAAGGAACAACGCCGCCGTTTCAAGGAGCGCGAGGTACATCCGCTCAAGCAGTGGAAACTCTCGCCTATCGATCTGGCCTCGCTCGATAAATGGGACGACTACACCAAGGCCAAGGAAGCCATGTTTTTCTACACGGATACGGCAGATGCACCGTGGACGGTCATCAAATCCGACTGCAAGAAGCGGGCACGGCTCAATGCCATGCGTTATGTGCTGCACAAGCTGCCTTATTCCAACAAGAATCTGGACCACATCGGGCCGATGGATCCCTTGCTGGTGGGGCGTGCGCATGTGGTTTACGAGCAGGGCGAGAAGGAAATGGCGATACTTTGAACCGGTGGCCTAATAGTTGGGGCGAAGAGATAGCCTCGGGTAAAATGCCGGGATGAACAGCCCCGAGCTTCTTGATGCGCCGGCCCTTGATACCCCGACTACGTCGGTGATCAAGGTGCATGGCGAACTGCTCACTGAACTGCCGCAAGACCTCTATATTCCGCCCGATGCGCTCGAGATTTTCCTCGAAGCCTTCGAAGGCCCGCTCGATCTTCTGCTGTATCTGATCCGCCGCCAGAACCTGGATGTGCTGGATATCCCGATGGCCGCGTTGACCCGGCAGTACATGGCGTATGTCGAGGCGGCAAGGGCGACCCGGCTGGAACTGGCGGCGGAATACCTGCTGATGGCGGCGATGCTGATCGACATCAAGTCGCGCATGCTGCTGCCGCGTCCACAGCAGAGCGAAGAGGCCAGCGAGGGTGACGACCCGCGTGCCGAACTGGTGCGCCGCTTGCTGGAATACGAGCAGATGAAGCTCGCCGGCCAGCACCTGAACGAGATGCCGCAGGCCGGGCGCGATTTCGATACGGTGAGCGTGTTTCTGCCGGCGGCTGCCAAGCATTTGCCCAGTCTGCATCCGGAAGAGCTGGCCGCGGCGTGGCTGGCAATCCTGTCGCGCGCGAAGAATCGCACCCACCACCGCATCGGCCGCCAGGAACTGTCGATACGCGAGCACATGAGCCGGATCCTGAAGCGCCTTACCCCTGGAGAGTTCATGGAATTCAAGGACTTGTTTCCAGAATCTTCCACGGTACATGAACTTGTAGTGACCTTCCTGGCGGTGCTGGAACTGACCAAGGAAACCCTGCTCGACGTGACCCAGGCCGAGCCGTTTGACCCTATTTACGTAAAGCTCCATGAACTTACAACCGAATGACAACCCGGACGATCTGAAGGTCGTGCTGGAGGCAGCCTTGCTGGCAGCCATCGAGCCGCTCTCGCTGGCCGATCTCAAGCGCATGTTCGAACAGGATGAGCCTGATCAAGGCCTGTCCAACGATGTGCTGCGCCGCGCGCTCGATGAAGTGCGGGCGCAGTGGCATGGCCGGGGCGTGGAACTGGTGCAGGTGGCCGACGGCTGGCGCTTTCAGACACGCGCCGAAATGCAGCCCTGGCTGACGCGGCTGAAGAACGAAAAACCGCCGCGTTATTCGCGCGCGGTGCTGGAAACGCTCGCCATCATTGCCTATCGCCAGCCGGTGACGCGCGGCGATATCGAGGATATTCGCGGCGTATCGGTCAATCCCAACATCATCAAGACGCTGGAAGAGCGCGGCTGGATCGAGGCCATCGGCCATCGCGATGTGCCGGGCCGGCCGGCACTGTTCGGCACCACCAGCCACTTCCTGAGCGATCTGGGGCTGCGCACGCTGTCCGAATTGCCGCCGCTGGAAGAGCTGGGACAGCTCGTCACCCCGGATGAAACTGCATTAATTCCGGAACTTCGTGCGGAATTGCTGGACAATGACGTTCCCCAGACGTTTGGCGCGGTGATTGAAATTGTCCGTGTCAGCACCCTGTCTGATCGCCCTGTCGTTGATGACACCGCTACCGAGATTCTTTGAATATGTCCCGCCCCGCCTCTCCCATTCGCCGCTCGCCCAATGCACCCATGGGCCGCGCGGCGAGTCGCCTGCAGCAGGCCATGGCCCCCGAGGCGGCCAGCGAGCGCCTGCAGAAAGCGCTGGCCTCGGCGGGAGTCGGCTCGCGCCGCGAGATGGAAGAGTGGATTGCCGAGGGCCGGGTTCAGGTCAACGGTGAAACCGCCACCATCGGCAGCAAGGTCGGTCCGCGCGATATCGTCAAGGTCAGCGGCCGTCGCGTGTATCTGCGCTTTGACGAAAAGCGCACGCGCATCCTGATTTATCACAAGTCGGAAGGCGAAATCGTCAGCCGCGACGACCCCAAGGGCCGCCCCACGGTGTTTGATGCCTTGCCCAAAATTCGCGGCGCCAAGTGGATTTCAATTGGCCGGCTGGACTACAACACTGACGGCCTGATGATTTTCACCACCTCGGGTGAGCTCGCCAACAACCTGATGCACCCCCGCTTTGAAGTCGAGCGTGAGTATGCGGTGCGCGTGCTGGGCGAATTGTCCGAGGACATGATTGCGCAACTGCTTGCCGGCGTGGAGCTCGAAGATGGCCCGGCCCAGCTGCAAAGCTGCTTTGCCGGAGGCGGCGAGGGCGCCAACCGCTGGTATCGCGTGGTCATCAAGGAAGGTCGCAAGCGCGAAGTGCGCCGGCTGTTCGAGCACTTTGGCCTGACCGTGTCGCGACTGACGCGCGTCCGCTTTGGCCCGATCGCCCTGCCGCCGCAACTGCGCCGTGGCCAGAAAATGGAACTGGACGACGATCTGGTCGCGCGCGTGCTGGAGTGGGCCGAGATGAAGCCCAGCCCGCGTCGGCAAAAGCGCGGCGTGCCGGATAAACATACCCGCAAGCCGCGGATACGTTAACCGGGAAGCAGCATGGGAAAACGGCCGTCCGGTCCGCTATTGAGCGGGCCAGACGGCCGTTTTGTTTGTATGGCTTCTTGTTCAGGTAGCGGCAGATTGCCGCCCTGAATTTACTTTTCGGTCAGCTTCTTGATCACCCCCGCCGCCCATTCGCGGCCGCCCAGCCCGAATGCCAATGCCAGTGCAAGACCAACCGCACCAAAGCCGATCTGGAAGGCGGCGGTCAGCAGGTTGGTGCCGATGGCCAGCTGCTCCAGTGCCACAAACACCACAAAGACGATCACGCCATATTCCGACAGGGTGCTGATGGTGAGTGCGCCCTGGACGCCGATGTTGTTGAGGTAGGCGAATACCATGCGGTTGATGAAACGCGCCACCAGCACGCCAAATACCAGCACCAGGATGGCAACGATGATATTGGGGATGTAGAGCACGATCTTGTTGAACAGGTCTGCCACCATGTGCAGGCCGAGGCTGTTGGCCACGGTAACGATGACGATGAAGATGATGACCCAGTACGTCAGCTTGGCCAGCAGGCGCGACAGCGATACATCCAGATTGCCCTGCTTGAGAAAGGCCTCGATGCCGGTTTTCTCAGCGAGCATGTCGAATTTCAGCACGTCGAGCAGCTTCATCACGCCGGTGCGAACCAGGTTGGCGAGCAGCCAGCCGACGAACAGCAGCAGTAGTGCTGCCAGCAGCTGCGGTACAAAGCCTGCCAGTTGCGTCCAGAAAGATGTCAGGGAAGCGACGAATACATCCAGTTGTTGCTGCATGGCACATCCTCCATTACTGCTTGAAAAATGCATTATAACGAACGAACCACGCTGCAATGCCGTAGCAGCAAACCTGCCGGAATCAGGGTTTTATGCATACACTGCGGGTATGACATGGAGCCGTGACACTGTGACTTCCGGGTTTGAGCACGCCGGGTTTTTGCCCACCGGGCGTTTGAATTCGCTGCTGGCCGCTTTGATGGCGAACGGTTACCAATGCCTCGGCCCCTCTGTGGTGAACGGCGCCATCGTCATGCGTGAATTCCATACGGCCGATGCCCTGCCGCGAGGCTTGCAGGCCGCCCAGACAGCAGGGCAGTATCGACTGACCCAGGACCCGGAGAACCGTTATTTCGCCTGGGCGAACGGGCCGCAGGCAATCAAGCCGCAGGCCTTTGCCCCCCAGGAGTCATTGTGGCGCGCGGAACGGGATGAATCGGGCGTGCTGCAGTTTGTCGCCGTACATCCCGAACCCGTCAAGCAGGCCATCATCGGCGTGCGTGCCTGCGACCTGGCGGCGCTGGCTTTGCAGGATGCGCATTTCATGCACGAAGCCCGGCCCGATCCGCACTATGCCCGGCGGCGCGAGCACCTGTTTCTGGTGGCGGTGCAATGTGCGGTGCCGGCAGCCACGTGCTTTTGCGCCTCGACCGGAGACGGCCCGACGCCAACCGTGGGATATGACCTCATGCTGGTGGAATTGGCGGATGGCTTCGTCGTCGTGCCGGGAAGCGACAAGGGCGAGGCGGTGTTTCGCAAGCTGGAATTGCCGGCAGTTACTCCCCGGCAGATCGAGGCTGCCCGGCAACAAGGCCTGGAAGCCGCCGCAGCGCAGACGCGCAGCCTGCCCGGACGCAACCTGCGCGGAACCCTGATGAACCAGCTGGAACACCCACGCTGGGACGAGGTGGCGACGCGCTGTCTGGCGTGTGGCAATTGCACGGCGGTGTGTCCCACCTGTTTTTGCCATGCCGAGATCGACACCCCCGCGCTTGACGGCCATAGCAGCGAACATGTGCGCATCTGGGATTCGTGTTTCGGCGAGTCGCACGGCCACTTGCATGGCTTCAATGTGCGGCCTGACATTCGCAGCCGCTACCGGCAATGGCTGACCCACAAGCTGGCCACCTGGCACGACCAGTTCGGCCGCAGCGGCTGCGTCGGCTGCGGGCGCTGCATTGCCTGGTGCCCGGCGGGCATTGACCTGACCGAAGAAGTTGCCGCCTTGACCGTCGGCGAGGTGCAGCCATGAAAAAGCATCTTCCAATCGATGCCGGACCGCCGCATGCTGCCACGGTGCTGGCGCGTACCCAGGAATCGCCGACGATCTTCACCCTGAAACTGCAACTCGACGATGCGGCGGCGCAGGCGGCATACCGCTTTGCGCCCGGCCAGTTCAACATGCTGTATCTCTAT